>JAOZMU010000383.1 GCA_029934165.1 Bacteroidales bacterium | reverse complement strand
ACGACGGTCGCCAGTGCTCAAATATAATGGAACTTCGTTTGGACCGAGATTTTCCCAGTTGCCTAGTTTTGTGCCATTGTCTTTTGCATTTTTTTCGTTCAACGCTTTTAGATAAAGATTATGGCGGAAATTACCATTCGCATCTAAACTGCGGGCTGTCTTGTGTTCCCAACGTCGGAATTGCTTGTAACCATTACCCCTGACAATTTCTCGTCCACTCCAGTAATCGTTAAATGCTTTTTGAACTTCTTGAAAAGTAAACGTTTGATTGTCAAGTTTTTCTTGTGGAATGTCTTTCATCCAGGGTTGCGCTGTCAAGGCAAATGGCAGCAAAAACAATCCGACAATAAGCAAAATACTTTGTCTCATGATAGTTTGATTTTAATTAATAAATAAATATGTACTTAAAAATAATCGACACTATATAACTGTTATTAACTTAAATATCATTACAATACGTTTCCTAATAAAATAGCACCATGTGCTTAAATAAAATTTACGTAGTTAAATAATGTATCTTGAGATGTGTCGATAAATAAAATATGTACGGTTTTTTTTAGTCAAAGAAAAGAGTAGTGTGTTTTTTGCGTATCATGTGCCAAGTGTCTGAAAATAAACAATAAAATATTATTGTGTCGTGCGTTGCGTTGCATTGCAAATATACAATTTTTTTGATGAAATAATGGCTATAACAAAATTTTAACTTGTTATTGACATTTGAATTATCAAAATCCTGATTTGCAAAACATACGTTTTTGTTCGTTTGTTTATTGCTTTCTCATATTAATTTGTATTTTGTTAGCTCATTTTTAATCATAAAACAAAAAAACTTAATCATGCACATTGCAATTGCAGGGAATATTGGCTCAGGCAAAACAACCCTAACAAGTATGTTATCAAAACATTACGGTTGGGAAGCTGAATACGAACATGTAGATGACAATCCGTATTTGAATGATTTTTACGAGGATATGCAAAGGTGGGCTTTCAATCTTCAGATATACTTCCTAAACAGCAGGTTTAGCCAAGTGCTAGACATTAGACAATCGGGGAAAAACGTGATTCAAGATAGGACAATTTACGAAGACGCTTATATTTTTGCGCCAAACCTTCATGCGATGGGACTTATGCTCACGCGAGATTACGAAAACTACTTCTCCCTTTTCAACCTGATGACTGAGCTTGTCGAACCGCCAGATTTATTGATATATCTACGTGCTTCAATTCCAACTTTACTCAGCCAGATTAAAAAACGTGGCAGAGATTATGAGGCAACTATTCGCATCGACTATTTGACAAAACTAAACGAAAGATACGAGACTTGGATTAATAGCTATAATCTTGGACGACTGTTAATTATAGATGTCGATAAGACAGACCTCGAAAACAAAGAGCATCTACAAAATGTAATTAATAACGTTAGTGCCGAAGTAGAAAAAATTTAGCAAAATCGTTTTCGATTACAAACCGCCAGCTTTTGAAAAAAAGTTGTGCGGTTTTTTGGAATAACAAACATATCAGAAACAAATCTCTATCAAAATTTGATGTTAAGGTCTAAGACCTATTTTTTATGAAACGTTTAAGCTGTGAATTATTAGACTTAGGTTAATAAAAAGCGTAAGAACTTTTGTAAGAGTACTTATAAAGACACTAAACTTTTCTGTTGATGAGTATCCTTTTTGCAAGCAGAGAAATTGTTTTCGTGTCGTACTTCAAATATCTTATTAGAGAAATGACCACACGAAAAATATTCTACTAATAACTGGCGGTTTATCAATCCAGTATAATTAAAAAATACTTTTTATTTCTTTTTCAACATATCTAAAAGTTTACCTGTTAAATCCCCGGCACTTTTAATAGTATCTCCAAGAATAACAAACCCATGATTTTTTATTACTAACATATTATTGCTATCCGATAATTCTAAAACTTTGTTTACTAAATTCATTGTTCCATATTCTTCTTCGGTCGAAGTTATTGGAATATTTAATCGTTTTGCATTTGAAAGAACTTTTTTCGAATGTCCATGAAATATCACATTTATATCATCTCTTTGTTTATAAATGGCATGGTGCATAAGGCTTTCGGAAGATGGATTTTGTTCTCCCTCAGCATATACTATATTATTGTCATAATCACAATCGGTAATTCTAACAAAATTTGAAATTTTCATATCACCCAAATCGCTATTCGAACCTGTTATAACGAATTGATTTTCACCTGCTTTTTCTCTATAACTCATATTTCCAAAAGAGCCACCGTCATAAAGAGGAGCAAGCTTATAATCTGAAAATATACGACACCACTCATTCAAATCAATAATTTCGTTTGTAAATTCAATCTCAGTTTTATTTCGTTTGGTTTCAAATTTTTCACCTTGATAACTCATATATCTTTTTTTAATATTAAAATAATGAAAATAAATAGAATAATTGTCAAATATAATCTAAATATATTTGATAATAAAATTATTTTTGCTATTTAGTAATAAATTATTTTTGTTTATAGAAAATAATAACATGTTTCATAAAAAATACATTTTGTTTATTATAAATTGCAAACTGTTTCATAATCAAAACTATTTGTATGCTAGTAAAGTAATTTTGTATTATAACTAAATTATTTTAAATATAAATTAAATGAAACTGATTTAACATTATGGTATAGTAAACCTTCATTTTTTTATTTTGTATTTATATTTATACTTATTGTTTGATAGTTTAATTATGATGATTATTAAATTAACTATAAATAAATATAATTTATTTTGTTTATATTACAAATATAATTACTTTGGCATAATGTTTAATTATTAAGTAAAATGAATTTAATAAAGTAAGCCATTAAAATTCCTAACTAAAACTAAATCAGGCGTAAGCAAAATTATTAATTATTAATTATTAATTTTCCATTACTAATTTAAAATAGTGTCCTATATTTTTTATTATTAAGACAAGTATTTGCTATTAAATTGATGCACAAAAAACAAATAGCAGATAGTCATAAAAATTAATTAATTATTTCTACATTATTATTGTAGTCAAAATAAACATTGTAATTCTAAACTAATAAAAACATAACATAATTATTATGCTAAAAGAATTAATTTTAAATAATGCTTCAAAATTGAAGACAACTAGTAAGCGTCTATCTTTTGCCTCACTTGCAATGGCAATAGAAGAATCCAAATTTCTATTAGGTAGAGATATGACTGAATTATCAAAACTTGGCATCGTCAATGATGATATAATAACATTAACAGAAATTCTTGAAGAATATAAAGCAATTTCAAAAGATGAAGTTATGCTTAGTAAACAAATGTTTGCTACCCGTAATAAAAATAAAGCAAAAGAAAACATAAAAATTGAATTACGAAATTTAATTCGGCGTGCTAGTTTCATTTGGAACAATTCAGACGTTGAAATACATCAATTTCATGCCGACGAAATAACAAAAGCAAACGATGTTCAAATTGTTCATATTGCCGAATCAATTGCCGAATTGGCAAACAACCAAATCGAATCATTAAACATAGTCGGAATAAAACAAGCAGATATTGATGACTTGAAAACCAATATTTTCGAACTCATATCTAGCATCAATGCACAAAAAACGGCAATAAGCAATCGAGATATTGAAACTCAGAACAGACAAATATTAGCACAAAAAATGTCTTTTGTCACTCGTTGTATTTACGATGTTGGACGAATTGCCTATTCCAAAAAGAACGAAGCAAAAAACAATGATTACACGGCTCTTATAAATCAAAAATTCAAAAGAACTCATAGTGCAGAAGAATAAATAGATGGCGCACCAATAAAAAGTGAAAATAAAAATTTGGAATTAGATAATAAATCAACATAATTAATTCTTATATTATAAAAATTAGTAGGGAAAAATAAGAATTATTATTATAAAAAAGTTGGGTTTTAGTTTTTATTTAATAAAAATCTATTTCTATTGTAATATATTAATTCTGATATGTTTAATAAAATAGGCTATTCTTATAAAATTCACTAATTTTGCTCTATATAAGTTATCTTAACTTCTTGAATGACTGGAGTAAAATTACAAACTTTAATTTGGTAAGTAATTGTACAAAGATAAAATATTTTTACCCACCTCAGCACATAAAAATAAATGTTTGCCAAACAAACATAAATTTGGAAAATTTAATTTGTTAAAAAATGATACTTGTGTAATTTTAAACAGTTCATTTTTAATAAGTAAAAATGAATTTAATAAAGTAATCCATTAAAATTCCTAACTAAAACTAAATCAGGCGTAAGCAAAATTATTAATTATT
>JAOZMU010000382.1 GCA_029934165.1 Bacteroidales bacterium | reverse complement strand
GTGAATTAACAACTTAGGTTAATAAAAGCGTAAGAACTTTTGTAAGAGTACTTATAACAAAGGTATAAAACCAAAAAGAATAATAAAATTTTTTCCGAAAAGAAGCCTTTTTCAGATTTAAGCTCATTGTGCGATTTATCAGCAAACGCATTGTGCTGAAAATTAGGCTGGTAACATCTGCAAAAGTGTTGATTATTTTTACGCATCTACTTAAAAACCTAAAAATGATACGAAACCGAAAAAACAAATTTAATTTGTAAAATGAATTTAATAAAGTAAGCCATTAAAATTCCTAACTAAAACTAAATCAGGCGTAAGCAAAATTATTAATTATTAATTTTCCATTACTATGAAAAAATCCTGTTTATTTTTACACACAAACTTAATTGGTAGTTTTGTTAATAGGAATGATTTTTGATAAGACAAAACAAAATTATAACGCATTGAATTGTCGTTACTTGAAAGCTGTTTCGGATTAGTTTCAAAATCAATAGCCAAGTTCGTAACGCAATTATTTACAAAACAGACTAATTGTCTCATCATAAACCCAAAACAACGATATTTGCTGTAATCGTTTTATTCAAAATTCGGAGTATCATATATTATATTGTCAGTATGTCAATTGTCAGTATGACATATTGACACGCACACTATTAAAATCATATTAATAATGTAAGCACATGGTGCTATTTTTTTGAAATTGTATATAGCTTATATTCAAGTTAATAACAAATCGAAAAGTGTCGTTTATTTTTACGCACCTACTTAATTGGAGATTAAAAAATATTATATGAGTGTAATAAACAAATTATTAGGAAAATTTTTTGGTTCAAAATCAAAAAGAGATATTAAAACCGTTATGCCTTTGGTGGAACAGACCAATAAAGTTTTCAAGAGTCTTTCGCGGATTAGTAACGACGAGCTACGTGCACGAACAGAAAAACTGAAGGAAATCGTAAAAAAAAGCATATCGACTGAGGAACAGACAATTGCAGACCTAAAGAAAGAGGCAGAAAGTTTAGTGGTTGAGATGCGAGAAGAGATTTATGACCAGATAGATTCCATAAATAAAGATATTGATGCGTTGCTAGAAAAAACGCTGGATAGTATTCTACCTGAGGCTTTTGCGATTGTCAAAGAAACTGCACGTCGTTTCAAAGAAAACGAAACTCTCGAAGCTACGGCATCAGATTTTGATAGAAAGCTCGCTGTAACACGTAACGATATAAGTATAAATAACGATAAAGTTACGTATAAAAACAAGTGGTTAGCAGGTGGCAACGAGATAACTTGGGACATGATTCATTACGATGTCCAGTTAATTGGAGGTATTATTTTGCATCGTGGCAAAATTGCGGAGATGGCAACAGGCGAGGGAAAAACCCTTGTTGCGACACTGCCAGTTTTTCTTAATGCACTTACTGGGCGTGGTGTTCACATTGTTACGGTAAATGATTATCTGGCAAAACGAGATTCCGAATGGATGGGTACTTTATACGAATTTCATGGTTTATCCGTGGATTGTATTGACAGACATGAGCCAAATTCGCCAAAACGAATTGCTGCCTACAATGCCGATGTAACTTTTGGGACAAATAACGAATTTGGGTTTGACTATCTGCGTGATAATATGGCGCATAGCCCAGATGGTCTTGTACAGCGAAAACACAATTACACAATTGTCGATGAAGTCGACTCCGTACTTGTTGATGACGCAAGAACACCACTCATCATTTCGGGTGCAACCGGCTCTAAACGAGACGAAAAGCAATTATTCGATGATTTGAAACCAAAGGTTATTCATCTTTTTCAGGAGCAACGAAAACTTTGCACAGCTTTATTGGTTGAAGCAAAAAAACTCATTGCTGCCGGAGACACAAAAAAAGGCGGACTATCTCTTTTGCGTAGCTTCAAAGGAATGCCTAAGAATAATGCACTCATAAAATATATGAGCCTACATGGAATGAAGGCTCTTGTCCACGAAACAGAAAACATCTATTTGGCAGAAAATGCTAAACGAATGCCAGAATTGGTAGAAGAGTTGTTTTTTGTGATAGAAGAGAAGCATAACTCGGTGGAAATGACAGATAAAGGTATCGACCTTATTTCGACTGATGCTGCCGATAATCTATTTTTTATTATTCCAGACATCGGCTTGGAGATTGCCGAGTTGGAAAAAACAGAAAAAACACCGCAAGAAAAACTCGAAATAAAGGATAAATTATACACCGATTATTCAATCAAATCGGAGCGTATTCATACTATAAACCAGCTACTTAAAGCATACGCACTTTTTGAGAAAGACACAGAGTATGTCATTGTTGACAATAAAATAAAAATTGTTGATGAGCAAACTGGGCGTATTATGGAAGGTCGTCGATATTCTGACGGTTTACATCAGGCAATCGAAGCAAAAGAAAACGTTAAGGTTGAGGCTTCTACGCAAACGATGGCAACAATTACGCTGCAAAATTATTTCCGAATGTACAACAAACTATCTGGCATGACGGGAACTGCGGAGACGGAAGCTGGTGAACTTTGGGATATTTACGAGCTAGACGTTGTCGTAATTCCGACAAACAAGCCAATTACACGTATGGACAGCGAAGACTTGATTTATAAAACAAAACGCGAAAAATACAATGCCGTAATTGAGGAAGCAACTACACTTGTAAATGCTGGCAGACCAGTTTTAATCGGGACAACTTCAGTTGATATTTCCGAATTATTGAGCCGAATGTTAGACTTACGAAAAATTAGACACAATGTCCTGAATGCAAAATTACACAAGCGCGAAGCCGATATTGTTGCAGAGGCTGGCGAGGCTGGCATTGTTACTATTGCTACAAATATGGCGGGTCGTGGTACAGACATCAAACTCTCGCAACAAGTAATAAAATCTGGTGGCTTGGCAATTATCGGCACCGAAAGACATGAATCCAGACGTGTTGATAGGCAGTTACGCGGACGTGCCGGACGACAGGGAGATGTCGGGTCTTCGCAATTTTTCGTATCTTTGGAAGATAGCCTTATGCGAATATTTGGGTCGGATAAAATTGCTAAATTAATGGACAGAATGGGGTTGAAAGATGGTGAAGTTATTCAACATTCGATGATTTCGAAATCTATTGAACGAGCCCAAAAGAAAGTCGAAGAAAACAACTTCGGAATGCGAAAACGCCTGCTTGAATATGATGATGTTATGAACTCGCAGCGCGAAGTTGTTTATAAGCAACGACGACACGCATTGCACGGCGACAGAATTGAGGTGGACATAACAAATATGATTTTTGATGTGTGCCTGAGCATCACTGAGCAAAACCACGACAACGGAGATTTTGAAACCTTTAAGTTTGATTTGCTTCGTCATTTATCAATAGAACCAAAACTTGATGAAGATGAGTTCCTAAAGACTCAGCCTGAGGCAATTGCCGAAAAACTTTTTGAACAAGCACTAAAAAACCATAAAGAAAAATCGGCTCTTATTGCAAAAACAGCGATGCCTGTTATTAACAATATACACGAAACCCAAGCTGCAACATACAAAGAAATACTCATTCCGGTTTCAGATGGACGACTTGTTTACAATGTAATATTAAATCTTGAAGAAGCAGTCGAAAGTCAAGGTAGAGAGCTAGTTCGCGGTTATCAAAAGGCGATTGTACTAAAAATTATTGATGACTCGTGGAAAGACCATTTACGTAGAATGGACGATTTGAAACAATCGGTACAAAACGCTTCTTATGAGCAAAAAGACCCATTATTGATTTTCAAATTCGAGTCTTATAATTTATTCAAAGATATGCTCGACAAAAATAACAGAGCCGTTGTTTTGACATTGATGAAAGCGCATATCCCAATTAATTCTCCAGAAGATGTCGAGAAAGCGCAACGTCAAAAAAGAACCGAACGTCAACAGAGACTCGAAACATCGAAACAAGAAGCCAACACGTATCTAAGTTCATCTAATGGCTCGAACAAAAGAGCTGAAAAACAGACAGTTCCAGTTCGTGTCGAGAAAAAAGTTGGGCGTAATGAATTATGCCCTTGCGGAAGCGGAAAAAAATACAAACACTGCTGTGGTAGAGGCGAATAGCTTCTGTCTAAACAAAATTTACAAAAAAGCCGGAAACGTATAATTTCCGGCTTTTTGCATTTTGATACCACTGTCGGTATAACCTCAAGCCACACCGACAATCAGGGTTTATTCATGAAAATTTGTCTGTTTTGTCGAACTGCTTGCTAAGGTCTAAGACCTATTTTTTATGAAGCGTTTAAGCTGTGAATTAACAACTTAGGTTAATAAAAAGTGTAAGAACTTTTGTA
>JAOZMU010000381.1 GCA_029934165.1 Bacteroidales bacterium | reverse complement strand
AAAAATCACATGCCAACAAACCGAGCTACCGCTACAATCCCTGCCGCAAAACGCCGTTGTAGCAAACGTTTTGACAAACCGAAAAACAAAGCCCATACTCTTTATCAACTACACTCTTTTTAAGTAAGGTCTAACCTATTTAATGTTGCTTACGCATTTCTGCAAAGTTCACTTAATCAGCGAAATATGAACAAGTAAATATGTAAAAACTTTTGTATGAGTGCTTACTTCTTCCTTTTGCAAACCTAAGTTGCTAATTTACAGCTTAAACGTTTCATAAAAAATATGTCTTAAACCTTAAAATCTTACTTGCATCCTTGCACGAATCCCAAATGTCGAGGCATCTGGCGTATCGCGATACGAAAGCCGCCAAACAGCATCAACACGAAAAAGCTTGAAAATGTTCTCGACACCAAATCCCGCTTCTAAATAAGGTTCATCAATGACTTTGGTTTCGTCCGGAAATTCCATAATTTTTTGGTACTTTTCGTCAAGCTGTCCGTACATAATTCTCCAAGAAAATACCTCGCGCCAATGTAATCGCCTCAAAATTGGTATTTTATTCAATATCAGTCCGTTAAGATGGTTTTCGGCATAAAAATTTACATATTTGTTACTTGCAAATTCATAATAATTCAACATATTATATGCGTACTTATAAAACGCCCAAGTTTCGTTACCTTGGTGCATTTCGAGCATCGGAAACGGAACATCGCCCCAAATTTGCCCAATATCCAAAATATAATCGAACCAACCTAAAACCCTTAGATTTATGCGGTGTTTCAAAATTAAATTTAGACGCATATATTCATATTTGCTCTCAAAAACGCCTTTTAATCCATACGTAAAATTTACATTAATTATCGGATAATCAGAGCCTAAACTCAAACGGCGAAAGTGTCCGTCCAAAAATTCTTCGCGCGCAGAAATACGCGTGCTTAACGTAATTTCCGCCATATCAAGAAATGGTAAATCCTCGCCATCAAACAAACCAGTTTCATCGTTATACAATCTAAATTTCAGCGAATCTGCATCATACATCCGATTGAATGTGAAGTAGATACGATTTCGTAAACCATGATACCACTCTTTCTCAAAATAGGCTTCGAAAGAATTTACCATTGATAATTTATAATTATACCTTCGCCTGATAACAGATGTAATAAAATTATCCTCGGTTTTAACCAACTTGTTTTCGAGAATAAAATCGGCTTTTCGTGCTAATCCTAATGTACGAATATCATGCGAAACCGTTATTCCAGCAGCCATTCGTGGGTCGCGCTTGAACATTTTTTCGTAGTATGCTCCAAATTTCATTTCCTCGTCCAGTGTTCCGTATCCAAGATAACCACCTGTCATCCACTTATTTGTCAGCTCTCGGCTGGTTCGTCCAGAAATAACAAAACGGTTTCCTTCAATCGGGTTATAACTGTAAGTATTAAAATACGGTCCTAACTCAAAATTACCCAAATTCAAATAACCCGACACAAACATACGCCCAAATTTTTCGGTAAATTTTATTATAGGAACTTGCCGTATAGAGTCAACAAGTAGGTACACCTTTTTTTCGTTCTTTGTCAAAACTTCCGGACGATGATTTGTCCAATAGGTAGTGTCTTGATAATCAGCATTATCTGTTATTTGAGTTTCGGTCGTATTAATTCGGGAGAAAAAATCATCAGGCATTCGGTTTCCGATTTTGACATCTGAATAAACCGTTGTTTTCCGAGCAAAAAAGCCCACACGGTCTAACTCATTACTCGTTTTTTCTACCAATCGGAAATCGACAAAAACCTCATTGCGACGCATAAACCAAATTGAATCTTTGATACGCTGAAACTCAATATTTACAATCAAATCGTTAGCAAAATTCAGGTTTGCTGTTGGTGCAATTCGCGCATTTATACGTTTTATTGCAAAACTTGTATCGTGAACCCAAAATTCGCCGATAAAAGTCAATTCGTGTTTTCTGCGGGGTTTAAATTTTAAATGATAGCAATAAAGCCCATCTACATAGCCACTATCTAATAAATAATACTCATAAGATAAAAGTCCAGAATTTGCAATCGGACTAAGAAAGTTTTTCGCAAACAGATTGATATAGTTTTCGTAGATGTTTGCATTCATATACAAATCGCCAGTATATTTTGCTATATCACTGTTGTCTATGCCAATACCAGATATTTTTGTAGCTTTCACAACTTCTTTTTCGCGCAAAGGTTTCTTTTGGTAATAGTAATCCGAAAGCGTCTCAGAGAAATATATTGGCAAATACTCCTTCCCTGTAACTTCCGATGTATCAACGTAATCGAAGACAAATTCGAGCTTCTTGAAAATCTTTTTGTTTTTTATTTTCTCATCTAAGTTATTCAAATCAATCTCCATTTTATTGTACGTTTCGTACTGATAATCAGTAATTCTGGTAGGGTCGTTTTGCTTCTTATGCTTTATAATTTCGCGTACAATACGATGCGCCGGATTTTCGCCAGCCTTGACAACTATCGTTTCCAGAGCAATTTCTGTCTGAATCATCTTAAAATCAATCTCTTGGAATGCCCCTTTTTTTATTTTCACTTTTTGCTTCTTGTAGCCTATAAACATTACGACAAGTGTATCGCTAGGGTTTCTGGTCTGAAGAAAAAAATCGCCATCATCGTTGGTGATTGCGCCAATGGTTGTGCCTAAAAATGCTATGTTTACAAATGGCAAAGGCTCGCCAGTTTTTGCATCGGTTATTTTTCCGCGAACTTTTGTTACTTGCCCCATACTCAACGATGGCAATAATGTAACCATTACGAGTAGGATTATTACATAGATTTTATTCATTTTATTTTATTTTTAGGTGTAAAATTCGGTTTTTTATGTTTCTAAACAAAGTTAACTCAATTCGTTTTTAAACCAAAAGACTTGCATCTTTCTTTTGAACTCGTTTCGAGATAGAAATTCCTAATTCGTAGAGAAGCAGGAGCGGAAGCGCAACTAATACCTGACTGAAAACATCTGGAGGTGTGATGATTGCAGATAGTGTCAGGATAACAATTAGCGAATGTTTTCGATATTTTTTCAGGAAAGATGGCGAGACAAGATTTGCCTTGCTAAGGAAATAAATAAGTATTGGCAACTCGAAAATTACGCCACTAGCAATAACTACCGATGTAATTGTTGAAATATATGAACTCAAATTTATTTTATTTGTTACAAAATCACTAACGCTATAAGACCCAAGAAAATGAACCGAAAGCGGAGTTAATAAATAATACCCAAATAAAACACCTAATAAAAACAGAAATGAGCTGCTGAAAATTGCTCCGCGAGCAAAACGGCGCTCTTTTTTGTGAAACGCAGGAAGAACAAAGCCCCAGAACTCGCGAAAAACAAACGGAAAAGCAACGATGAAACCAACTGTTAATGAGACCATTATGTGCATAGAAAATTGTCCAGCCATGTTAATATTGATAACATCGAACTGTTTTGTATTGATGCAAAGAGTATCGATACCAATAAATTTGCCGAAATCGCACATAAGCCGATTGGTGATAAACTCTGGCGCTTTGGGGGCAAGAAGCACTATGTCAAAAATAAAACCGTGGAAAACAAAAGCCACAACGGCAAATCCAACTACGTAAATTAGCGAGCGTATCAAATGCCACCGCAACTCTTCAAGGTGCTGGAGAAATGTCATTTCTAACTCGTTCTTTTTTCGTTTTTTTTTGAAACCAAGCATAATGTAATTTTTATTATTTAAACTTTCAGTTAAAGTCAAAGATATATTTTTCACGAAACCTATTGCCTGTTTATTAGCAATTTACATTAAAAAAAGCGTAAGAATGCTTAAAACGTACAATAATAAAGCGGTTGCATATATCCAGCCTACAAAAGTAAAAAAATGAAATATAAAAACGATATAAGTAGGTGTGTAAAAATAAACGACACTTTTCGGGTTGTTATCAACATGAATATAAGGCACATACAATTCATAATAAATAGTACTATGTGCTTAATTTCGCTAAGAGGTTGTTCATAAAATTAGACTTTTGACAAAAACAGCATTTTTAAAACCGATTATTAATTTGTAACTTTACATTGATTAAGTCTTTTTGTTAGAAATTATTTATTTATTTCAAAATTGTCTGATAATCAAGGCTTTCAAAACAAATAAAATTAAACTTTGGTATAATAGCATTGTTGATTTTCAGTGATTTATAAAAACACAACAAAAAACGACCTTGTCAGGATTTTTTGTAATATTAAAACTTTAAAAAGATGAAAAAAAGAAAAGAACTAAATCTTGGACATTCCGATTTTAAAGATATAATAGAAAACAATA
>JAOZMU010000380.1 GCA_029934165.1 Bacteroidales bacterium | reverse complement strand
CAACTTATATAATTGAATACGATAAAACAAAATGGTAGAAAAAACCAAGTAAATTACGAATTTTCTTACGCTTGATAATATTCATGTTATTACAATACAATTCCGTATTTTTGTATAAAAGAAAAAATTATGAGAGAATTTAACACATCTGGACCCAATATAATAGAACAACATTATACAATTCAAAGAGCCAATTTAATTAAAAAAGGAATAAAACTGGTTAAAAAGGAGCGATATTTCACTATTTGGGCACCACGCCAAACAGGAAAAAGCACATATTTTAGGCAACTTGCAGATGAATTAGAAAAACAAGACTATAAGGTTGCACATGTAAATTTTGAAAATTATAAAAATGCTTCACTAAGTAGCTTTATTTATGATTTAACAAAATATATTAAACAATTTTGGGATTTGGATTTAACAAAAGAAAAAGAAATCTCAAAAATATTCAGTTTAATATCTGAAATTCAAAAACAAAACTGCGTATTAATAATTGACGAAGTAGAGGGTATAAACAAAGAATATTTTGGCGATTTTTTACATTCAATACGGAATGCCTATCATTCAAGAGAAAATCATTGTCTCAAAAGTGTTATTCTTGTTGGAGTTTCTAATATTGTTGGTGTTGTAAGCGATAATGCAAGCCCATTCAATATCACTGATAATCTGAATGTTCCATATTTCACAAATGAAGAAGTTTTTGAACTTTTAGGACAACATGAAAAAGAAACTAATCAACAATTTGAAGAAAAAGTTAAACAAAAAATATCAGAAATAACAGCAAATCAACCGGGTTTAGTAAATGGATTTGCTAAAAAACTTGTTGATAATAATCCGGATAAAAAAAAGATTACTTATGATGATTATCTAAAAGTTGAAGATTGGTATTTAACTGAAGCAATAGATAAAAATTTCGCTAATATTTTAAATAAAGCAAAGGAACAAAGAAACTTTGTTGAAAGACTACTTTTTACCGAAGATGAAATCCCCTTTGAAATAGATAGAGAAAGCATTAAACTCTTACACACCAACGGTTTAATTAAGAAAGGCAAAAATGGTTTTGTAACATTTTGGGTTCCATTTTACAAAAAACGACTTTATAAAGCATTTTATCCATATTCAAACGGAGAAAAAGCAGATATTTTACGAAGTTTTGTTGTTAAAGAGCATTTTGACGAGCATGGAAATCTTAAATTAAATAAATTAATTACAGCTTATAAAGAGTATGTAAAAAGACGCGGTTTCAATGTATTTAGAGGAAAAGATAAAAATGGAAAATATAATTCAATAAAAGAGAGTGCATTAATTTACAGTTTTGAGACATATATTCAAGCATTTTTACAAGTAGTTGGCGGAAAAAGCTACCGAGAAGCTGACACTGGTCTTGGAAAAAGTGATTTGATTATCAATATAAAATCACAAGAATATCTTATTGAAACAAAGATATATTACTATGAAAATCAGTTTTTAACAGGAAAAAAACAACTAGCATATTACTGCGATAGTTTAGGATTAAAACACGGAATTTATCTGGTTTTCTGTCCAAAAGAAGGAATTTATCCTGAAACGGTAAAAGAAGAAAAAGAAACAGTACAAATAAAGGATAAACATATTGAAATATCAACTTATATAATTGAATACGATAAAACAAAATGGTAGAAAAAACCAAGTAATTTTATTGTTGTTGCAATACAATTCCGTATTTTTGTATAAAAGAAAAAGGTTCTTTCACACTCAATTGCTTACAGAAATTTCTTCGTGAGCAATTTCTCTTGCTTCTGCATCGCATTCTCTATAATTATCAATGTCAGGATTATCAATAAAACAAACCCTTGCCATTGTTTTTTCAATAATTTCTGGTATCTCCAAAAAGCCAATTTTTTCCTGAAGAAAAGAGCTAACAGCAATTTCGTTTGCAGCATTCAAAACACAAGGAACATTTCCGCCACGCCTCATAGCCTCGAACGCCAAACCTAAGCTACGAAATTTATCGAAATCTGGCTTCTGAAACGTAAGTTCGGGATATTCAAGGAAGTTGAATCGCGTAAAATTCGTAAATAGCCGCTCTGGATACGTGAGCGCATATTGTATCGGCAATTTCATATCTGGCAATCCCATTTGCGCTTTCATTGAGCCATCGTCAAACTGCACCAACGAGTGAATTATGGATTGCTGATGAACGATAATATCTATTTGTTCGGGTCGCAAATCGAAGAGCCACTTCGCCTCAATCGCCTCAAGCCCTTTGTTCATCATCGTTGCCGAGTCGATGGTGATTTTTGCTCCCATGTCCCAGTTTGGATGTTTCAGTGCTTCGGTTTTGCGCACGGTTTTAAGGTAATCGACATTTTTACTCACAAAAGGACCGCCGGAAGCTGTCAGAATAATTTTTTCAATTGGGTTAGAAAACTCGCCAGCCAGACACTGAAAAATTGCCGAATGCTCTGAATCAACAGGAATAATCGACGTTTTATTTTCAAGGGCTAGGCGTGTAATCAAATCACCAGCAACCACAAGCGTCTCTTTGTTTGCAAGTGCAATTGCTTTTTTGGCACGGATTGCTGCAATGGTTGGCTCTAGCCCAGCGTACCCAACCATAGCCGTCAATACCATGTCTATCGAATCCATTGATACGACATCTACCAACGCCGAATTTCCTGCATAAACCTTTATCGGTAAATCAGATAGCGCATCGACAAGCTCTTCGTATTTTTGCTCATTGCCAATGACAACCACATTTGGAACAAACTCTCGACTTTGTTTTGCCAAAAGAGCAACATTGTTATTTGCTGTAAGAACTTCGACCTCAAAGTGATTTTTTTGCTCGCGAATAACCTCAAGTGCCTGAGTTCCAATAGAACCCGTAGAACCAAGAATAGCAATACGTTTCATGCGTGTTGTTTTGTTTTATAATATATTTATCTGTCAAACAGGGGTTTAGAAGACAATATAATCTTCTGGGTTGAGTGGGATTCCTTTGTGCCACAATTCGAAATGGAGATGAGGTCCAGTTGTAAGCTCGCCCGAATTGCCTATGACCGCAATAATTTCGCCCGCTTTTACACTCTCGCCCGCTTTTTTCAGCAATGTAGAATTATGCTTATACGCAGAAATAAGGTCGTTTTCGTGTTGCAAATGAATCACATTTCCTGTTTCTATCGTCCATGTTGCAGAAATCACCGTACCGTCCAAAGTCGCCATTATTCCAGCGTTTGGTGCTGCAACAATGTCAATTCCGTAGTGTTCTTCGCTTGCATTGAATTTATTTGTAACGATTCCCTTATTTAGCGGAGCAAAAAAACTCATACTATTGAAACTATTTGCAATTGCACCTTCGCGTTTCAATCCGCTTCCTGTTTTTTCGTCTTGCTCAATTTGCAAACGCATCATCGAATCTTCGGGCGATTTCTCGAAAGTTAGATTATTATAAATCCGAACCGAATCCTCTGAAATGGTATAATTTTCAACTTCCTTTCCATCAATAATATTTCGCAAATTATTGATGTATTGGTCGCGAATCCGTACTTGATAAACTAAAGTATCTAATCTACTGGCATTTGCAAGAATTTGCTGCCGCATTTCACTATTGGTGTGAGACGGCAAAAAAACATTTAATGGGCTGTATATTAACAGCATAAAAACAACAAACATTATTAAAGCTAATGCACTAAACCCGATGATAATTGCATTTAATTTTGATGCCCGAAAACCCAGCACCTCCTGCAATGTGAGGTCATTGTAAACAGTTATACGAAATTTATTTTTAAGCTTTTCGCTAAATTTTTGTTTTTTCTTTTCTTCTGCCATTGTAAATTATTCTATTGAAAAACGGAAAGTCGGAATCAAATTATTTCATTTGCAAAGATAAAAACATTTATACAATATTTATTCAATACCGAGTTGGTATCAAGGTTTATTCATAAAAATCAATTCACATTGCAAAAATCGCATGCCAATATACCGAGCTACAGCTACAATCCCTGCCGCAAAACGCTTTTGTAGCAAGCGTTTTGACACCACTGACGGTGTGGCTTGAAGCCACATTGATAGTAATGATTTTTTTTATGAACAAATCTTGGAGTTAGTTTTCAAAATTTAGCACATAAATTTATGAATCTTTTTGATAAGAACGAAGATTAAATTAACCTATACCATTATTTGCTGTTTGTTGCTGATTTTCAGTTAAATAGCAAATCATTGTCTCAATATAAAAAAGTGCAGAGCACTAATTAATTTATTATAAACTTGAATAGATAAATAAAAAATTATTGACTTAATAACTCAAGTTTCTGACTTCGCCATTACATCCTGATATTTAACACATTGCA
>JAOZMU010000379.1 GCA_029934165.1 Bacteroidales bacterium | reverse complement strand
TTTAAGGTCTAAGTAATGGAAAATTAATAATTAATAATTTTGCTTACGCCTGATTTAGTTTTAGTTAGGAATTTTAATGGCTTACTTTATTAAATTCATTTTACTAAGACCTATTTTTTATGAAACGTTTAAGCTGTGAATTAGCAACTTACATTAATAAAAAGCGGAAGAGCCTTTGTAAGAATACTTACAACTTAATGACAATCAGATTTTTTTGGGCGGCTCAAGGGCTTTCCGCTTATAGTTGCCTTGTGCCTTGCGTTTTTGGCAATGTCTGCGCAGGAGCTTCCTTCGGTCGCTCTGCCCCGCCAGCCAAAAAATCGCAAGCCTCTTCGGCAAGCTACCGCTACAATCCCCGCCGCAAAACGCCTTTGTAGCAAGCGTTTCTACGCACTTTTGAGTCCGATTTAAACTACCACTACTTGGCGAATTTCAATAATAATAAATTTTTATAAACAAACCACATCAAAGACTTACTTTTAGCTGTTTTTGGCTGTTTATTAGCAACTTACATAAAAAAACAGTAAAATTATTTTTGTAAGAGTGTTCACAATAACCTATCTAAGCCGATTTTTTTTAATATATTGCAACCTCGACATAAGAATTAAATGTAAAGAACGTAAAAAAAAATAATCCAATGAAATTTCTTTTGAAAAAAAAATTGTTAGTAGCGATGGTTTTTGTTTTTATTTGCACAAATTTATTTGCAGACAACCATCCAACAGGCGCAGGAGAATCTGGAATGGCAAATGCAGCAGTAATGCGTCCGGGCTTCTGGTCGGTTTTTCACAATCAGGCAGGGCTTGCATTTTACGGTCAGCGTAGAGTTGGCGTACATTTTGACAATTCATACTTCTTAAAAGAGCTGAGTACCAAGTCGTTGGCGTTTTCTTTTCCTCTCTCACGCGGCACACTTGCGGCAAGTTATACTCATTTTGGATACTCTAAATTCAATGAGCAAAAAGTTGGAATAGCCTATGCGTTACCACTCGGAAAACGTGTAGCAGCAAGCGTTCAGGTCGATTATTTTCATGTTTCCATATTTGGCGATTATGGCACTCGCGGCATTGTTAGCGGCGAAGTTGGCATTATGGCACAACCAATTGACGACCTCTGGATTGGAGTTCATGTTTTTAATCCTACGCGTGCAAAAATTGCCGACTATGCCGACGAACGAATGCCTACAATTATGCGCTTTGGCATTGGCTATCAATTTTCGGACAAACTATTTACGTCCGTAGAAATTGAAAAAGATGTCGACCACGATGCAATCCATAAATTTGGACTCGAATATACGATAATGAATAAAATATTCCTTCGTGGCGGAATAGCAACCGGACCAGTGCAACACTCGTTAGGTGTTGGCTACGTTTTTGGGCAATTTAAAGCCGATTTTTCTTTTGCTCGACATCAAGTTCTCGGTTATTCGCCGGCAGTTTCTGTTTCGTATCGCATTTAATATCAGTAAAGTAATGTGTAATGTTGAGTTGGTATCGACCTTTAAATTTAAAAAACCAAAGCACATAAATTTAAGCAAATGAAATATTTAGCCATCGGAATATTTGCCATTATCGGCATTCTTTTTAGCACAGCGGCGCAGGCACAAGAATTTGTTTCGCTGGACGATTTTATTGAGCAAATTATCGAATCGTCGGACGAAGAAATAGATATGCAGCTCCTTTACGACGACCTTAGTTTTCTCCTCGAAAATCCTTTAGATTTAAACACTTGCAAACGTAGCGATTTGGAAAAAATACAGTTTTTGAGCGATTTGCAAATCGAAAATATCCTTGAATACGTGCGCGAAAACGATGAAATGCTGACCATTTATGAGATGAAATTTGTCGAGGGTTTTTCGCCAGCTCAAATACAAAGCTTGCTGCCGTTTGTTCGTATCGAAAAAGTCGAGTCGGGAAGAAAGCTATCATTGAGTAAAATACTGAGATACAGTAACAAAGATTTATTTTTACGCTCGGCAACGGTTCTCGAAGACCAAAAAGGATTTGCCGAACCAGATGGAACACAACGATATTTGGGCGACCAATTTAAGCATTTGGTGAAATTTAAGGCTTCGTATAAAAATAAATTTTATGCAGGTTTTACTGCTGAAAAAGACGTTGGCGAAGAGTTTTTTACAGGAACTCAGGCAAACGGATTTGATTACTATTCGGCTCATTTACAAGTTGATGGAATTGCTGGATTAGACCGCATTGCAGCCGGCGATTTTCAGACCCAATTTGGGCAAGGGCTTGTTTGTTGGTCTGGAATGGGAACTTCAAAATCGTCTTATGTTTTGAATATTCGTAAAAAAGCTCGCGGACTGCGAAGGTATTCCTCGACGGACGAAAATCGTTTTTTTAGAGGTGGTGGCGTAACAAAAACATTTGGCAACCTGCGCGTAACTGCGTTTTATTCGCAAAAGAAAGTCGATGCAAATATCTCTTATACAGACACTTCGGACTTTGAATTACCCGAAGTAACATCAATAATTTATACTGGTATTCATGCCACAGAATCGGCAGTGGAAGACAAAGACGCTGTTGACGAAACGATTTTTGGCGGAAATATTGGGCTGAAAATCAAGAACATAAATCTTGGCGCAACGTTTATCGGGCAAAAGTGGAGCAGTCCGTTTTCTGCTTCCGACCGTCCGTATAATCACTTTGCTTTTGAGGGCGACGAAAACTTCAATGCCAGTTTCGATTATAATGCTGCCTTGGGAAAAACAATGGTTTTTGGCGAGGTGGCAATGGCGCAACACGGCGGCTGGGCAACGCTAAACGGAGCTGTTTTTCACCTTGCGCCACGTGTTGGAGTTTCGGTGTTGCATCGGCATTTTTCCGAGGATTATTTTGCGCCCTACGGAAACGCTTTTTCCGAAGGCTCGAAAGACGTAAATGAAGACGGCTTATTTGTTGGTATTGAGGCACATCCGTACCAAAGATGGATAATTTCTGCCTATCTTGATGCTTACTCTTTTCCGTGGCTACGTTTCTCGGCAAATGCCCCAAGTCATGGTGTCGATGGATTGGTACAAATAGATTATTCGCCGGCGCACTACACCAGTATGTATTTGCGTTTCAAGACAGAGACAAAGGCTGTAAATCAGGTGGTTGAGAATACACAAATTGTCGGAACTGCCAATTTGACAAAAAGTTCGCTGAGGTTTCACATACAATATCGTCCGTTTCTTGGGTTCACACTAAAAAACAGGATTCAGTACTCTTTTAGCAACGAAGAAAACGAACCAAACACAGAGGGCTTCTTATTGTTTCAAGACATCAGCTACAAGTTCAACACGCTGCCACTGAGCATAAAAGCTCGTTTTCTTTTGTTCGACATCGAAGACTACAATACCCGAATTTACACTTATGAAAACGATGTTTTATATAGTTTTTCTGTTCCCGCAATGTATGGAAGAGGCATCAGGAGTTATATTTTAGTAAAATACGTATTTTCAAGAACCGTATCGTGCTGGCTGCGGTTTGCTCGCACACAATACACAGACAGACAAGTAAATGGCTCTGGACTGAACGAAATAGACGGAAGCGCAAAATCCGAAGTTAGAGTTCAATTACGTCTCCGATTTTAGGCTTCATTCTGAAAAGTCGGAAGAAATATTTAGAAAAACACTAATCCATTGACTATTAAGGCTTTAGGTGAATTGGCACGAATTGCGGTTTTGATTGATAATCACATAGTTAGCAATTAAAATAAAAACTCTTCCGACTTTTCGGAATAAAAATTAAAATATTATATTTGCATTATTGTAAAATTTCAGCAATTGTAAAAAATGAAATCCAAAAAAACTGATGAAATTTTAATCATTCCCAGTCCAATTTATAACGTTGTTTTCCGATATTTAATGCAAGATTATGACAGTGCTTTGATAGGCGAAAACATAAAAACGCTGGAATTTCAACCATTAACTCGTGCATTTAAAAAAACCGATGAAGATAATCTCAGCCCAAAAGAGAAACAGATAAACAGACGTTTTGAAAAAGAGAAGAAAAAACTTAGGCTTATTACAATGTGTATGACATTTTTAAATTAAAAAAATAGATTGTGCTGATATTCAGTACTTTACATTATTTTTACAAATTTTATAAAACACTGATTTATAGCAGCTTGTAAATTACGATTTAGAAATGTCATACACATTGTTATTATAACGGATTTTTCTAATTTTGAATAAAATATTTGCGATATTATAAACTGAAAATCAACAAATTGCAATTTCAACAAAAACCGTTATAATCAGGAAAAAATACTTTATGATAACTTATTACTCAAGTTTCTGACTTCGCCATTACATCCTGATATTTAACACATTGCAAAG
>JAOZMU010000378.1 GCA_029934165.1 Bacteroidales bacterium | reverse complement strand
TTTTTATTAATCTAAGTTGTTAATTCACAGCTTAAACGTTTCATAAAAAATAGGTTTTAGACCTTAAAAACTCCAAAAATAGTTGGTGTTAATTTGTTTGGGTTGCTTTTTATGAATATATTGTTTTTAGTGAATAATTTAAAAAGGTTTATTATGAAATTAGGAAGAAATGACAAATGCCACTGTGGTAGTGGTAAAAAATACAAAAAATGTTGTCTTGGAAAGGCGGTAACGATAGAAAAATTGGAAGCCCAAGAAAATGCTATGGCAAATTCGGAGTTTGGAATGGGTGATGAAGATGAATGGGAGTATGATGATATTTATGATGATATTTATGAGGAAACTGAAGGTTCCGATGTGGTGGAATACTTGCCAAAAATAGACGAAAAATATTTACAACAGTCTATTGAAATCAACAAGGAAAAAAGTTACTACGAGGAGAATGGTTATCACCGTGAGTTTCCGACAATTAGTGATGCTGAAGAAGCTAAAATTGATGCTTGGTATAATGAACATAAAAAGATTAGTTCTGCTAATGAATTGAAAGAGCATCTTGATGGTTTTTTGAATGAAAACTCAATAGATGTCATCACTAACATGTCTTTAAATGAAAGTGTGTTGTTTGATTTAATCGACAAGCATGTAAGGAAAAAAAAGACGGAATTAATAATTGATTATTTGATAGAGTTCCGAACTAAATATCCTGATGTTTATATTAGAAGTTTCAGTTATTTGGATATAAAAATAATTGCATGGTTGATTTTCAAAAACAGAAGCGATGAAGTTCCGCAGTTTTTGAATTATTTTGAATTATATCCGATACATGATGCTGATAAATTATTTGAGTTAATAGACCTTCTGCTTGCAACAAATAATTCTGCGCTTGCATTGTCTCTTGTTACTAAAGTTTATAAAGAAATCTGTTATTCTAAAAAAATAAGTGGCGGTTATGAAATTGCGGACAACTTGGTAGCGCAAATTGTTTCACCGTTTATAAATGAGAATTACACAAAGGATAACGCTAGAAGTATAGTCTCCGAATTGGAAATGTTGGTGCTTAATCTTAATAAAGAGTATTTTGAGGAAGATTATTGGGATAATAGGTTGAAAACCATAATGAAAGATTATACTAAATGGGAAGAAATACCACCTAAAAATAAGAAAGATTTTGAAGATAAAGTCTTTGAAATTCTTTTAAATTTCTCTGGATTTTTAATAGAACGAACAAAAATAGACTACATTTCGGCATCTTTTTGCACAAAAATGTTAGGTCAATATTATAGAGTAATTACAACTGGAAAGAAACCAAAGAATATGTTTCTCTTTTCCGAAGCGGAGATTGAAGAAGCTATTGCTACTATATCTCAATATTTTTTATGGGTAGATTTACCTGCTGCGTTTACTGTTTTAAACGGACTTTATTATTTTGCGGAATATTTGTTTGAATGTGGTAATTATGATGAAAATCAAAAGGTAGATGTTCAAAACTTAACAATCAAAATAGCCAAAGTATTCATAAAAAATTCAAATAATCAGAGTGTTCAAAGTTTTTGTTTTAAGACATTTCCTTCTTTTTAAAAAATTGCGTTTTATTGGTGTTACCGTCTTGAAATTCAGTGTAATACAGAAACTTCTGAAAATATACACATTTGTCAAACTGTTGCTACCGAAGCGCATACACAAATACTGCTATGCACGAATTTTGTTGCATGACGGTGTTTATTATTACGGAAAAATTGATTATTACGGTTTTTGTTGAAATTACAATTTATTGATTTTTAGTTTATTATGTCGCAAATAATTTATTCAAAATTATAAAAATCCGTGTTTATTCGTTAAATCTGTGTTATTCGTGTTCTTATCATCGTATAAATAGGAACATGAATAACACGTATTAGACTGATTTTCAGGGGTTTATGCTTTCCGGCAAAAAGCGGTAGAATAAGCGAAAAAACAAAATAATATAACAAAAAAAGTTATCTTTGAAAGGCTCTAACCAAAAACTTTTTAGGTTGTTTGGTAACATGAAAATCATCAGGCGTTAATTAATATTCTTTATTTGAAAAATCACTATTTTGAAAAAACGGGTGATTTTTAACTGTTTATCAATTAATTTAAGTACTTTAATAAAAAATTTCCGCTTTTTATTAACGTAAGTTGCTAATTTTCAGGTTTAAACGTTTCATGAAAAATAGGTCTTAGGCGTTAATTAAATTCTTAGAATTAACTAACAATCAGAAATAAGCTGAGGTTTATTTTGTATGTAGAACTGAAATGAGTACATAATGTTATTAATAAAGAAGTGTAATGTATTGAAATTCTTGTCAATAACGACAAAAGGTCTATTTTCTTTACGCACAAACATATAACGTGTTTAGGCTTCGAGTGCTTTTTTTAGATTTTCGATTTGCTCGGGAGTCCCCAGCGCAAAAAGTTTATTGAATGAATTTAAACGGATTTCTGGCGAAGGATTGAAGACAAAAGAGCCATCGGCATTTTTCAGTCCGATAAGGCTTGCTCCAGAAATACGCCGAATATTCAGTTCGCCGATTGTCTTGCCGATAAAGCATTGGTTCATTTTCGAGCAGGCAATTTCTTCGAGGTTTACCAATTCGCCACTTTTCAGCAATATAGCGTCAAGAAAATCGACAATATCCGGCTTCGACACCAGTTTTGCCATGCGTCTTCCGCCAACAATATCCGGCATGATTATGTTTGATGCTCCGGCTCGTTTCAATTTCACGTCCGAATGCTCGTCCGATGCACGCGAAATGATGCGCATTTCTGGGTTCATTTGCCGTGCTGTCAAGACGACAAATAGATTGTCGGCATCGCTTGGAAAGGTGGTTATCAGTGCTTTGGCTTTGTATATATGGGCTCTTTCTAAAACTTCGTCTTGTGTAGCATCGCCCTGAATAAAAATCAAGCGTGGGTTAGATGATTTTTCTATCACATCAATTTTGCGCTCAATAATTACAATACTTTCGTTATGTTCCAATAAATCGTGTGTGGCTTGACTGCCATTTCGTCCGTATCCGCAAACTATAACATGGTTTTTCATTTTATCTAATACTTTATTTGCTTTATAATAAACAAGATACTCACGTACATCTCCATCCATAAAAAATTTTGTTACTGCCGAAATGACATAAGCAAAAACACCAAAACTTAATACGATAAGAAACATCGTAAAAATCATTCCGTCTTGACTTAGGTCGCGAACTTCCTCATAACCAACCGTAGAGACAGTTATTATAGTCATGTAGAGAGCCTCGAAGAGAGTATATTTTTCTATTACCATGTAGCCAACAACGCCACTGACAATTATCAGGAAAAGAATCAAAAACGGAAAATAAATATGCCGTTTATTGACAGAGTGCCTTTTGTTTTGTTTTGTGTACATAATTACTTGTATTTTACAACAAAAGCCCCGTTTTAACGAGGCTTTCGCGTTGGTAATCTTAGGGTTATGTTATCCAAGTAAGTGCGTAAAACAATCGTCTGTTGTTAGTTCTATAGGGGTTTCTCCGTACTTAAAAATACGCGCAGGACGTACACCGATTAGTTTCATTTTTTTGTCCTCAACAAGAAGCATAGTTCCTTCGCGTAGCCCAACAATGGTAATATCTTTGTTGACTTCCATAAACTCTTCGAGACGCATTTCGCGTGTTTCACCAGCGTGTCCGTCAGGATTTGCGTCAAGATAATGCGGGTTGATTTGAAAAGGTACAAGGTTCAAAACCTCAAACGTAGGTGGCTGAATGATAGGCATATCGTTGGTTGTGCAGATTGTTGGACAAGCAATGTTTGAACCAGCACTCCAACCAATAAATGGTGTTCCAGAAGCAACTTTTTCACGGATTGCATCTACTAAACCGTTCTTATGCAGCAAGTTAGTCAAGTGAAACGTGTTTCCGCCACCAACAACGATTGCATCAGCTTGGCGCACTGCTTCGATTGGGTCTTTGTGGTTATGAATAGCATCAACTTCAAGCCCAATTTCATCGAAACGGCTTTGCACTTTTTGCGCATATTCGTCAAAAGTCATCGTAACGCCAGCATACGGAATGAAAAGTGTTTTTTTAATTTTATCGCCCAAAAATTCTTTGATGTTATGTTTTGGGTAATCCAAATATTTTTCGCCAGCGTTTGTCGAATTGCTAATAAGTAATAGTCTCATAATCATTTTGTTAGTTCGTTTTCTATTGTAAAAACATTTGCGTTGAGCATTCTGTTTTCTTTTGTCTGCATAAAATTAAAGTAAAGTAATAAAAAAAGAAATAAAAACGCTAAGTAATGGAAAATTAATAATTAATAATTTTGCTTACGCCTGATTTAGTTTT
>JAOZMU010000377.1 GCA_029934165.1 Bacteroidales bacterium | reverse complement strand
GATTATTAATTGATTATTATTTATTAGTTTTAATAATTTTGTCCAAAGTCTAAAACTCAGATTGTTGCTAAAAAACTTACTGAATTTCTGAAAAATACCGACAGAATGTCGAAAACAATAATCTTTTGTGTAGATATTGACCATGCACAACGTATGCGACAGGAATTAATAAACCTGAATGCTGATATTTATTCTAAAAACGGAAAATATATTATGCAAATTACAGGCGACAACGAAGAAGGAAAATTAGAATTAGACAGTTTTCAAAACCCCGAACACCCATACCCTACTCTTGTTACAACTTCAAAATTATTAACAACAGGCGTGGACGTGCCGACTTGCAAAGTTATTGTTCTTGATGCAAATATCAATTCAATGACTGAATTTAAACAAACTATCGGACGTGGAACACGTTTAAGCAAAGACTACGGAAAATATTATTTCACAATAATTGATTTTAGAGACAACGCACGAAATTTTGCGGACGAAAACTTTGACGGTCCGCCAATTCAAGACCGATATTTTGAACAAGACCAGGAATTAGACCCTGGCGAACCTGATAACACAGAAGATTTATCGGACGAAGACAGAGAAAATATTTCGGAAGATGATTTTGAAGAAATGAACACAAATTCTGAAAATTCTGAAAGTGAAGACGATGAAACACCACATACGCCTCGACCAAAAATATATGTAAACGGTGTTAAAGTTAGTATTTTAAACGAGCGTGTTCAATACTACGGGAAAGACGGAAAACTTACAAATCAATCAATTAAAGATTTTTCAAAAGAAAATATTCTGGAAAAATACAAAACACTTGATGATTTTATACGAAATTGGAACGACAGCGAAAAGAAAAAAGTAATAATTGATGAATTAAAAGAGCAAGGTATATTCTTTGATGCTTTGCAAAAAGAAATCGGCAAAGAATTAGACCCTTTTGATTTAATTTGTCATATTGCTTTTGATATGCCTGCACTTAGTCGAAAAGAAAGAGCAGATAAAGTAACAAAACGCAATTATTTTGGAAAATACAACGAGAAAGTTAAAATTGTGTTAGAAAACTTGCTCGAAAAATACGCAATTTCGGGCATCGAAAATATTGAAACAACAGAAGTCTTAAAATTAGACCCACTCAAAAAGTTGGGTTCACCTATTGAAATTATCAAGATATTTGGAAATAAAGCCAATTATTTAAAAGAAATAAATAGACTTAAACAAGAAATTTACAAAATAGCTTAATGAATATATCAGCAGTAATAAAAAGTATTCGCAATATAATGCGACAAGATAAAGGCATTAACGGAGATGCACAACGTATTGAACAATTGGGATGGATGCTTTTCTTGAAAATATTTGATGCAAAAGACCAAGAATTAGAAGTTTTAGACGATACAGGCGATTATATTTCGCCAGTTCCTGAAAACTTGAAATGGAGAAATTGGGCAGAAGACGATGAAGGAATTACAGGCGATGAATTAATAAAATTTATCGACCAAGATTTATTTCAAACTCTAAGCCAATTAACAGGAGACGGCAAACGCCATGCAATAATAAGAGACGTTTTTGCAGGAAACAATAACTACATGAAAAGCGGACAGCTTTTCCGCCAAGTGGTAAACGAACTGAACAAAATAAATTTTGATGCCACAAAAGACAAGCAAGTTTTTGGGCAAGTTTATGAAACAATATTACAAGAATTACAAAATGCAGGAAAATCGGGAGAGTTTTATACGCCAAGAGCTTTAACCGAATTTATTGCAGACCGAATAAAACCCCAAATTGGCGAAACAATACTTGACCCAGCAAGCGGAACAGGCGGTTTCCTTACTGCCTGTATTGATTATATGCGAAAAAGCGGAATAGATACAATTGAAGAACGCCACAAACTGCAAAATAACATTAAGGGAATGGAATTGAAACCACTACCGCATATGTTGGCTGTTACAAATCTAATTTTGCACGACATAGAAGCACCCGAAATAATTTACGAAGATGCACTTTTGAACATTAAAAATATTAACAAAAATACAAGAGTTGATGCCATTGTTGCAAATCCGCCTTTTGGTGGTAATGTGGACGAAGAAACCGCAGGGAATTTTGATAAAAAACATCAAACAAAAGAAAGTGCAGACCTGTTTTTAGTGATGATGGTTGATTATCTGAAAAAAAACGGACGTGCAGGAATAGTTTTGCCAGACGGTTCACTAACAGGCGACGGAGTAAAAGCCCGAATACGAGAAAAATTATTACAAGAATGCCGTTTACATACAATTATCCGTTTACCAAACTCTGTTTTTAAACCTTACGCATCGGTAGCAACAAATCTATTATTTTTTGAAAAAATAAAAAGCCCAAGCGATGAAAATACAGATTTTGCAACCAAAGAAATTTGGTATTATCAGCACAATTTGCCCGAAGGAGCAAAATCATACAACAAAACAAAACCGATAGAAGTTAAAGAATTTGAACCCATAAAAAAATGGTGGAACAACAGAGAAGAAAGCGAATTAGTTTGGAAAGTTGATTTTACCAAAGTATTGGAAAATGCCAAACAAAAAGCAAAGCCACACTTTGAAAACTCTGAAAAAGCAATAAAAGAAGCAAGTAAAATAAAACGAAAAATTGCAGACGAAAAAGACAAACTAAAAAACGAAAGTGATAATAAAAAAATAGAAAAGCTACAAAAAGCAATTACAAAATTAGAAAAACAACAAAACCAAGCTGAAACAAAAGCAAAAATAGAAAAACAAACAGCCGAAAGTATTTATTATTCAGCTTTTGAACTTGACATAAAAAATCCGTTTGTAAAGGAAGACGAAAATGAATTTACATTTAGCGAAATTATCGAAAAATTAGATAAATCGTTTAAAGAAAGTAGTTTAATATTACAAAATATCAATAAAGTAATCAACGAAAATGAAATATAAGAGAATAAAAGATATTTGTAATGTTACCAAAGGAAATACAGGAATAATGAAAGCTATTTCGGGCGAATTTCCGATGGTTACACTTGCCCAAGAACGAAAAACAAATAACGAATATCAATTTGATGACAAAGCAGTTCTTATTCCGTTGGTTTCATCAACAGGACACGGACACGCAAGCATGAAACGCATACATTACCAAGAAGGGAAATTTGCATTAGGAACAATTTTATGTGCTTTAACACAAAAAAACAAAGACGAATACAATCCGCTTTTTTTATTCAATTATTTAGACATTAACAAAGAAGATATTTTTGTCCCGTTAATGAAGGGAATGGCGAATGTATCCTTGCCAATGAACCGAATTAAAGAAGTGGAAATACCTTTACCGTCAATCGAAAAGCAAAATAAACTTGTTGAAATATTTGAAAACGCATATAAAATAAAAAGTGGTTTAGACAATGAAATAATTATTCAAAAAGAAGCCGTAAAAAAACTACGCCAAACCATACTGCAACTTGCCGTTCAAGGAAAACTAACAGAAAATTGGCGAGCCGAGTATGTAAAGACGCACGGACGTGCGTCTCTTGAAACAGGAACACAATTATTAGAAAAAATAAAAGCTGAAAAAGAAGAACTTATAAAACAAGGCAAACTAAAACGACAAAAACCTTTACCACAAATTGAAGAAAACGAAAAACCTTTTGAAATACCTGATAGTTGGGTGTGGACAAGGCTTGTAAATATTGGCTTAACAAATACAGGAACGACACCATCAAAAAATAATCCTGAGTATTTTGGTAAAGATTTTCCTTTTGTAAAACCACCAGAAATATCTGAAAAAGGAATAAATTATAATACACCTGATGGATTGTCATTTTTAGGAATTGAAAAAGGTAGATTAATACC
Organism: Bacteroidales bacterium; assembly: GCA_029934165.1. Lineage (GTDB taxonomy): Bacteria > Bacteroidota > Bacteroidia > Bacteroidales > JAOZMU01 > JAOZMU01. The sequence continues at coordinate 510 of JAOZMU010000377.1, read as the reverse complement.
TGCAAATTCTGTATTGATGGTTTGTATTGGTGGCTCAACAGGTAAATGTAATTTTACAATAAAAGATATTTCATGTAATCAACAAATTAATACAATAACACCACTGCAAGAAATAAAACCAAATTATGTAAATAGTGCTTTCATGTTGCCTTATTTTCAAGCAGAAGTTTGGAATAGAGCATCTGGTGGTATTACACCAATAATAAATAAAGGAAAGTGGGAGAAAATTCCAATTCCAATTCCCCCACTTGCCGAACAAAAAGCGATAGTTTCGCAAGTAGAAAAGCTGTTAAAACTGTGCGATAGTTTGGAGAAAAAAATAACAAAAAGTGAAAATTTAAACAAAAAACTTATGCAAACAATAGTGAAAGAATATACATAAAAGCGTGATAGATAGATAATTATAAACATAACAGCGTGTTGGATGTCAGCCATTTTTTTTGTGCTTTTTTCGGTGCTTCGCACCTCAAAAAAACACAAAAAAAACGCCCGCCACCATACACGTATTCG
>JAOZMU010000376.1 GCA_029934165.1 Bacteroidales bacterium | reverse complement strand
AATCAGGCGTAAGCAAAATTATTAATTATTAATTATTAATTTTCCATTACTAAGATAAATTCTTCCGACTTTTAGTGGCATATTTCACAATTGTATCAAATTTATAGAACTATTATTAATTTTGTTAAAATAAACTCTAACTCTCACATAGAAACAATGTTACATAAAATAAACGACCTTAATTTTTGCGCGAAAGAAAACCTTTTCAGAATTTTTTTTATAGTGAGAAGCCTTAGTCTGTTGCGGTCGATTAAATTCAATTTCGTTCTATAGCTCAACATTATTTCACGAACTTCCTCATACATAGTATCATCTCCTATCGCTTCGCTTGTTTTGGAATCTTCTACAATACAGAAATTACCGTAAGTTTCGTTCACATAAACAACATTAGCCACCTGAACCATGTCAAGAATAAAATGTAAATCCATGTTTTTGTTTACAATTTTATATCCTCCAATTTTTTCGTGTATGGTTTTATGGTAAAAATACGCAGAAGGATTTGCCGGAAATCGCCGAAAAGCAATGATGTCGTACAAAGTTGTTTTATCGGGTTTGTTTATGCCGATGTGTTTATTAGCTGCGTCCCAAAGGTTGCAATTGCCTGTTATAAAGCTATTTGGCGGCAATGTTTCAAACATTGGCATCACACGCCGAAAAACATTTGGCTCGTAATAATCGTCAACGTTAAGAAACGAAATCACATCGAATTTTGCCATTGCAATTCCCTTGTTCATCGCATCAGATTGTCCTTTGTCTTTCTCCGAAATCCAGTGAATATGCGAGTGTTTTTCGGCATAACTCTTTATTATTTCGATGGTTGCATCGGTCGAAGAGCCATCTACTATTATATGCTCGACTCTGTTAAAATTCTGTTCAATAACATTCTGAATGCAAGATTCTATGTACTTCTCGGAATTGAAACAGGGCGTTATTATACTTAGCATAAATTTTTGTTTTATTTGTCGTTATTTACACCCACGCAACAAACCATGGATTTAATAAATCCGGCTTATTATAAAACAGTGGTGTTTTTTCGTCTTTTTGCACAACCTTTCCGCCTGCTGCCGAGATAATTGCGTGTCCTGCTGCAATATCCCATTCCGATGTTGGTGCAAAACGTGGGTAAATATCTGCTTCACCCTCGGCTACCATACAGAGTTTCAGGGAACTACCTTTGGTGATAATTTCGATGTTGCCATGAGTTTTTCGTAGTTGCTCGAAATAGGCTTCGGTTTCGGCATTCATGTGTGAGCGACTGCCAACAACGGTGAATGTTTCGCGCTTGTTGACAATTGGTAACTCGAAACTAAACTCTTGCCATAAAAGTATTTCGGTGGATTCAAAATTTACAGTTGCAGTATCGTTCATTTTGAATGCTCCGCAAAAATCGCCACCATAATAAAGCTGCTCTAAAACAGGCGAATAGACTACGCCAAGCACAGGTTTTCCTTTGTTTATCAGGGCTATGTTGACGGTAAATTCGTCGTTTTTCTTGATGAATTCTTTTGTGCCGTCCAATGGGTCGATGAGCCAAAAATACTCCCAGCTTTTTCTTTCATCGTAATGAATTGAGCGTCCTTCTTCGCTGAGAATAGGTAAATTTGTAGACTCCAGCATTTCGCAAATACGTTCGTGTGCCTTTCTGTCGGCAAGCGTTAGTGGCGAGTTGTCGTCCTTTTTTGTAACATCGAAGTTTGGCGAAGTGTAAACTTCGATAATGTCGCCACCAGCAACTATCGAAGCTCGAATAGCTGCCTCAAGAAATGAGTTTAATTTTTCTGATGTCATGATTTTGATTTTATACTATAACTAATTAAGAATTAAGAATTTATCACTACTATCGGTGTGGCTTGAAGCTATACCGACAGTGGTGTCCCTACTAAAAATAAATCCAATTTAAAAGAGTTAAGGCAGCAAACATGTAAATTACGGTAAGCGGAAATCCTATTTTGAAAAAATCGCGAAAAGAATAACCCCCTGGTCCAAATACCATTAAATTTGTTTGGTATCCGATTGGTGTCATGAAGTTTGCCGCGGCAGCAAAAGAAAGAGCCAGCACAAATGGCATTGGCGGAAGCCCTTGTTTTGCTGCCATTGTCAGGGCAATCGGAAAAATTATTGCCACCGCAGCTTTGTTTGTTATGAATGCTGCCAAAATCGCCGTAACGATATATATTCCCGAAAGTAATCCAATTTCTCCAAAAGGAATACAAATTTTTATAAAAAAAGAGGCTATTAATTCTGCTACACCTGTTTTTATCATCGCAATTCCGAGTGCAAGCGAAAGTGCAATTATTATAGCAAGCTCATAATCAATGCTTCGTGATAGTTCTTTTGGCGAAACTATTTTTTGAAACATTAGAATTATGAGTAAAACTGTCAGCGACATAAAAAGAGAAATCACGCCAAAAGTAGCAAGCAAAATGGCGAGTATTGTTCCGCCGATGAGCGTAAACGAGCGAACAAAGCCAAGCCGATTGAAGTCTTTTACTTTTGATATTACAAACAAATCGGAGGTCGAAACTGCTCTTGTTTGAAAATCATCGCCGGCAAGAAGCAAAATTGCATCGCCGGCTTTGATACGCGCCGAGCCTATTTTGCCGGATAATCGTTCGCCGTTACGATGAATTGCGATTACGGTAGCATCGAATTTTGCGCGAAAATTCTCTTCTTTTATCGTCTTGCCAATAAATGATGAATTGTGAGATACGACAGTTTCGATTACCTCGGTGTGTTTTTTTCGTGCAAACATTCCCACCGAAGGAATTGTCAAAGACGGATTTGTTCCAACCATATCGGCAATGGTTTTTGTGTCGCCAGTGAAAAGTAGAATGTCATCTGCCTGAAGAACAGCATCGTGCGAGACTGCCGTAAAGGAATAATTGTCTCTTATTATCTCAAAAAGATATAATCCTTCGAGGTTGCGGAGTCCTGCTTCTTTTATTGATTTTCCTATCAAATCACTTTTTTTCTTCACTTGAGCCTCGACGATGTACTGACGGGCGTTGACAGAAAAATCTTGGATAGCGTCTGATTTAGAGGGTAATAGACGATAAGCAAAAAAGAATAAATACAAAATTCCAATAATAATCATTGGTAAGCCTACCATAGAAAAATCGAAAAGGCTTAGTTCTTCGAGGTCTGGAATTATTGTTTGGTCAATAACCATTCCGCTGACAATCAGGTTTGTAGATGTTCCTATCAGGGTTGCACACCCGCCCAAAATGGCTGCATACGATAGCGGAATGAGTAGTTTTGCTACGGGGATTTTGTGTCGCTTACACCACGTATGTATATATGGCATCATGACTGCTACGAGTGGCGTATTGTTGAGAAAAGCCGAAAAAAACGCGACAATGATAGTCATGCGAACCAAAAAACTCCGAAAAGTTTTTGCGGTCTTAAATATGGAATCGAAGAAAATATCAAGTAGTGCCGTGCGCCGAAAAATATCGCCGACAAGCAAAAGTAAAATAATGACAATTATTTGCTCGTTTGCAAAACCTGTCAATATTTCGGAAGGCGTTAAGATGTTTGTTAGTCCAAGAATTACTATTGCGATAAGGAAAGTCAACGCAGGTCCGACAATTTCGCGATATAGCGAAACCAGAATAAACCCAAGCACGAGGAAAACAATAATAATATCAGAAGTTATCATTTAGAAAACTAATTTATAAGTGAACTACGAATTGGCTTATGCCTGATAATACTCATGTTGCAAAATTGATTGAACTAAGTGATTTTTTCATTTTATTACGGTGTATTCCCGATTTATATTCTTAAATTTTTCCTTAATTCATTAGTAAATACTCTTAGTAAAATGAATTTAATAAAGTAAGCCATTAAAATTCCTAACTAAAACTAAATCAGGCGTAAGCAAAATTATTAATTATTAATTATTAATTTTCCATTACTTAAAGCAATGGTAGTGCTTTATTTTAGTTTCATTTTATTTCATAAGAATTTTTTATTCCCACCAGAAAAAGCATGTAGAAACGCGACGATAACCAACCACGTAATAACCAACAGCCTTCATTACAACAGGTGTAATGAAGGCTGTTCAGGCAAATTAAATCTAATAATTAGTTTCTTTGTTTAATAATTCTGATAAAATTAGTTTCTTGTTTGTCGAGTTGTTTCATGATTTTATTAAAAGAACTTACAGTAATATATTTCATTTTCTTCAAATACGTATAAAAATATTTTATTGCTGACGAGCAATACAGAAAAACTTTCTGGTTCAACAATAGCCTTTCTAATGAATTGAAAAACAAGTTCATTTTCTATTAATGTAAGTTGCTAAGTACTCTTACAAAAGTTCTTACGCTTTTTATTAACCTAAGTTGTTAATTCA
>JAOZMU010000375.1 GCA_029934165.1 Bacteroidales bacterium | reverse complement strand
AAAAATTCCTGATATTTTCGAAAAAGCTCAACCTGCATAATAAACCCAAAATGGAATTTTTATTTGAGCTTTAAGGCATTGACACATACGACTTTACAGGAACATATCGTTTTTTGAGTTCTTTGCAATGTGTTAAATATCAAGTTGTAAGGACGAAGTCAGAAACTTGAGAAAATAATAATTTAATTTGTCATGAAATTACAAAAAAGAATTATACTTATTAGTCTGATATTTAGTTTGTTTGCTAGTAGTTTGAAAGCACAAATTATTACCGAAGATTCGCAAAAATTGAGTCAGGTTTTGTGGTTAATAAACACTTTTTATGTGGACACCGTCAGCGCAAGCAAAATTGTTGATAATGCGATAATTGAAATGCTGAAAGAGCTTGACCCTCACTCGGTTTATTTCAATAAAAAAGATGTTGAAGATGCAAATAGTCGGGTGCGTGGAAATTTTGAAGGTATTGGCGTTCAATTTAATATCCTTAATGACACTATTTATATTGTCAGTCCGATTAGTGGTGGTCCTTCAGAAAAGCTTGGCATTCATTCAGGCGACAGAATTGTAACTGTTGAAGGCGAAATAGTTGCTGGTATAGGTATAAATAATCAAGGCGTGCGTACTCGTCTTTTAGGAAAAAAAGGCACGGAAGTAAAAGTCGGAATTAAACGTAAAGGTGTAAGAAAAATACTGGATTTTTCCATTACGCGAGATAAAATCCCAATTAATAGTTTAGATGCTGCCTACATGGCAACCGAAGATATTGGTTATGTGAAACTTAATAGCTTTTCTGCAACAACTATCCGGGAGTTTAGAGATGCTATGAAAGATTTAGATAAAAAAGGAATGAAGCAACTAATTTTAGATTTGCGAGACAATGGTGGAGGGCTGTTAATGGCTGCTACTGAGCTTACTGACCAATTTTTGGACAGAAAGAAAATCGTTGTTTATACGGAAGGACAAGCGAGTCCTCGTAATGAAATATTCTCGACAACGTGGGGCAATTTCGAGAGTGGCAAACTTGTGGTTCTGATTGACGAAGGCTCTGCTTCTGCAAGTGAGATAGTTAGCGGTGCAATTCAAGACTGGGATAGAGGCGTGTTGATTGGCAGGCGATCTTTCGGTAAGGGATTGGTACAAAGACCATTTACGCTAAAAGATGGTTCTCAGATTAGATTAACAACAGCTCGATATTTTACGCCGACTGGTCGTTCAATCCAAAAATCATACAAGGGCGGTTCTGTTGAGTATCGTAAGGAGTTGATTGACAGGTACAATAGCGGACAATTAATCTCTGCTGACAGCATTCATTTTCCCGATTCTTTACGCTATTATACTCAAAAAGCTAAGAGAGTAGTTTATGGCGGTGGTGGTATTATGCCCGATGTATTTGTACCTATTGACACTAATGGCTATACAAGTTATTTTAGAGATTTAATTAGAACTGGCTCAATAAATCGTTATATTATGAGCTATTTTGATGAAAACAGGAAAGAGCTACTGCAAAAGTACCCCGACTTTTTGACCTACAAACGTGAATTTATCGTTACGGAGGCAATGTTGAAAAATTTGATTAAAGTAGGAGAAAAAAAGGAAGTTGAATTTAATGAAACAGAAATGAATACTTCCAAAGAGGAAATAAAATTGCGTATTAAAGCTGTTATAGCAAATAATATTTGGAGTACGAGTGAGTATTTTGAAATTGTAAATGTATTAAACCTTACTTATAAAAAAGCAATTCAAATATTACACGATAATGAAGCATACAAAAAACTATTACAAAAATAGTATTTTCTATTTTGGTATGTATTGCACAGGGTTTGTTAATAAAAATTTGGCTGTTTTGTTAAATCGCTTGCTACAAAAACGCAATGCCACGAGGCAACTACAAGCGTAAAGCCCTATAAGCCGCCATCAAAAATATTTTTTTATGAACAAACCCTGATGTGTTGCAAGTATTCAAATTTTCAAAAATGAATAACAAAAAAGTGCCAATAATTTCGCCTAAATCGCTGATAATGTGTTTATTAATGGCGTTTGTGTTTCCGATTTCATCATCGGCTCAGTACGTTTTGGATTGGGCAAAGACGCTTGGCGGAAAAAACTGGGACGAAGCCACTTGCGTTATAGAAACAACAGACCGTGGAATAGTTGTCGCCGGATATACGACGAAAGACGACAATCGGGAATTTTGGATTGTAAAACTATCGCCGGACGGCTTTGAATTATGGGGAAAAACATTGCAAAATGTCGATTTTTATTCCGAAGCAACTGGAATTGTCGAAATGCCAGACGAGAGTATCGTGGTCGGCGGAACTAGCTATCCTAAAACACGTTTTGACTCCGATATGTGGATAATAAAACTTGACAAAGACGGCAAAGAGCTTTGGAATCATAGTTTTGGCGGCGAGAATAATCAGGCTGCAAATGCAATTACGGCTACTTCTGATGGTGGTTTTGTCCTTGCCGGCTATACTGAATCGACTAATGATTTAGAACCCGATTTTTTGGTCATGAAGATTGATGCTCAGGGTAATATGGTTTGGGAAGAATTGTTTGGCGGAAAAAAAGGAGATGTTGCAAATGCTGTCGTCGAGACTAATGACGGAGGCATCGCAGCGGCAGGCTATACAATGTCAAAAGGAATTGGTCATAGAGTTTTTTGGGTTGTCAAAATGGACGCAACCGGAATGTGGGAATGGGACGAAGTGTATAATGTAAGTACTTGGGAATCTGCAAGAACCATGGCAAAAACATCGGATAATGGACTTGTTATAGCTGGCTTGACAAAAGGTAAAGGACACACCAATTACGATTTGCGAATCATCAAAATTGATGAGCTTGGTTACCTGAAGTGGGGGCAAACTTTCGGCGGTGATAGTTGGGAAGAGGCAACCGGAATAACCGAGGCTTTCGACAAAGGATTTGTTGTTTGCGGTTTCACAAAATCGAAGCTAACGAGGGAAGATTTTTGGATATTAAAGCTTGATAAAGAAGGTAATAAGGAGTGGGACGATGTTTTTGGAGGGACGAGTTACGATTTTCCGAATAGTGTCATCGAAACCCATAGCAATGAGTTGGTTGTTGTCGGCAGAACGTTTACAAATCAGTTAGTTACTTATGATTATGCTGTCCTTAAACTGAAAGTTGAAAAAATGCCTGACAATCTTCTTTCTCATATCGAACTGAGAAATCCTGCCGATTCGTTATCTCTTTGTGATACAGCTAATTTGGGAATTACGGCGTGCATAACCACACAACAAACGCTTGAGCATGTCAAGTTTTTTCTCAACGATTCTCTTGTTGTAGCAAATGCAAATTGTTTCATATCTGACAGCGATTCTGTGTGTAATGTGCTAGTGATGGATACTGTCAATTTAGTAAAAGGACGTAATCGTCTCCGAGTTGAAGTTGTTAATAAAATAGGTGTCATCTCCGAGAAAATACGTATTATTTACTACCTTCTTATTGGAAAAATTGAGTATTAAATTCTCTCTTGTAAACTTAGTAGAATTGGCAAAAATAAAATTCATCTTGATTTTATGTTTATTCCAGTTAACTGCCACCGGTCAATTAATTGGAAATAAGATTGATTCGGTCTATTTTGCAAACAAATTCCGAATAGAATCGAAGTTTAATTCTAATATTATTGTACCTCCAAGCATTAAATTTCAGTGCTTTATTGCGTTGAGCTTTTTTCCCGAATTGCAAAATATTGAAATCGAATTTATTGAAAAAAAAATTAGGACAACCATGGCTGCACGTCCCGTCATTGGCACGTTGTTGCGTAGGAAAAAAGCAAGGAAATATCGAATTTTTGTTAATATTGATAAGTCTTTCGATGGATTGCTTTTGTCGCAACTTCCTTTAGATGCGCAAGTTGGAGTTATCGGACACGAATTGTCTCATCTCGTCGATTATTCGCGCAAATCTTTTGGTTCTATTGTTAGTCTGGGCGTTGGTTATCTGTTTTATTCATACCGTAAATCTCTTGAATATAAGATAGATAGAATTGCTGTTGCCTATGGCTTAGGTTGGCAATTGCTGCACTTTGCGTATCTGATGACGGTAAGCAAGACGGTTTCACATAAATACGCAACTTACAAAAAACGTATTTACCCATTGCCAATTGAAATTCAGTCTTTTATATTTACGAATAATGCAAAATAAATTAATGAACGGAAAAACAAATATATACTAATGGATTTCTGCCCCAATACGTTGGTTTTCTCACGATGCTCTAAAATATAAAGCTGAGTTATTAAGGTCTAAGACTGGGATGTTAATAATTGATTATTTTATACCCTATATGTTTTAAGACAAATAAGTTATATATTTGCATTTTAAATTTGAAA
>JAOZMU010000374.1 GCA_029934165.1 Bacteroidales bacterium | reverse complement strand
TATTAGACTGATTTTCACGGATTTATATTTTTCAACAAAAAGCGGTAGAATAAGTGAATAAAAATAAAGGATACAGGCAAAAAATTTGATGGAAAATATATTCATCAGACACCGGCAATGGAATTAAAAATTGCAAAAAAACAATTATACTAAAGTGATTTTGGTTTCAGGATTTTAATTTTAGCTTTATTACTGATAAACAACCAATTACATTTTATGATAATCCGAAAACATTTTTCACTTTAGTATAAATTTGAGATTTTTATTAACACGTCCCGTATTATAACTTGCTGATTATCATACCAACATTGTTATGTAGGGACTATCAGCGGAAAGCCTTTGTGCCGCCCAAAAAATTCTGATTGACATTTTTATCCGTAAAAACACATAACGCTTTTTTCAATGAAATTGATTTTTATTAGCCAGTTGGGCTATTTAACCGAGCAAGAAATTGGGTTTACATTGGGTCAACGTTTGCAATAAGTTGAACTTGCGAAAACTTACGAACTGTTTTTACGTTGTCAAATGCTTTGCGAATCAAGGTGGTTGCTTTGTTAATGGAGCGTTCTTTTTCTATTTTGAGGAGAATAGTTTTTAGGTAATAATTCTGAATGCGCGCAACGGGTGGATATTCGGGACCGAGAATTCTTTGACCAAAAATTTCGCGTAAACTGCTGGCTAACAAGTCGGCAGCCTCATCGACAAGCTCTGTTTTTTTGTGTTTAACCGTAATATTTATTATCCGATAAAACGGCGGATATCGAAATTGTTTTCGCTCGGCAACTTCATCACGAAACATTCCAGAGTAGTCATTATCAATAACTTGCTTTATTATTCTGTGATTTGGCGTGTTTGTTTGCACAATAACTTTTCCGCGCTTTTTCTTTCGTCCGGCACGTCCGCTCACTTGTGCCATTAGTTGGTAGCTGCGCTCAAATGCTCTAAAAGACGGGAAATTAAGCATATTATCAGCATTCAGAATGCCAACGATGCTAACATTTCCAAAATCTAACCCCTTGGAAATCATCTGTGTACCAACTAATATTTTTGTTTTGTGTAATTCAAAATCGGTAATTATACGCTGGTATGCTTTTTTTGAGCGTGTTGTGTCAAAATCCATCCTCGCAATTCCAACATCGGGAAAAAAAGTGCTTATTTCGTCTTCAATTTTCTCTGTCCCGAAGCCCATTGTCTTCATAGCCACATCGTTGCAAGCTCCACATTTGCCATTATTATTGAGCGTAAACCCGCAATAGTGGCACGTAAGGCTATTTGTGTATTTATGATACGTCAAACTTACGTCGCAGTGTCGGCAACGCGGCACCCATCCGCAAGTTTGACACTCTAAAAATGGCGAAAACCCACGCCTATTCTGAAACAAAATGACCTGCTCATCGGCATTAAGCGCCGTCTCAATCCCGTCCAGAAGTGCAGGCGTGAATAGCGATTTCATTTGCTTTTTTCGGCGAGCCTCGCGCATATCGGCAACAATAATTTCTGGCATCTGGATATTTTGGAAACGCTCCGTAATTTCTACAAGTCCATATTTTTGCGTTTGTGTATTGTGATAAGTTTCAATGGCAGGTGTCGCTGTACCCAGAAGTGTCTTAGCATCATGTATTTGCGCCAAAACAATAGCCGCATCCCGAGCATTGTAGCGCGGGGCAGGGTCAAATTGTTTATACGTACTCTCGTGTTCCTCATCGACAATAACCAGCCCTAAGTTATCGAAAGGCAAAAATACCGATGAACGAACACCGAGTATAATTTGATAATCTACGTTATTTGGCGACTGTCCAACAATATTTCGCCAGATTTCTACCCGTTCTGCATCATTGAATTTGGAATGATAAACTCCAACAATATCACCAAAAACAGCTTTTAGCCTATTTATGATTTGAGTAGTTATCGCAATTTCTGGTAGGAGATACAAAATTTGTTTCCCTTTTTCTAAGAAACTATTAATCAGATGGATATAAACTTCTGTTTTGCCACTCGACGTAACACCATGAAGCAGTGTTACATTATGACTTTCAAATGATTCAACAATTTGATTATAAGCCAATTGTTGTGCCGAGTTTAACTCCTTTGCCGAATTTACTTCTGTGTTATCTTTCTCAATTCTGGCAACCTCTTTTTCATAAATTTCGAGAATCTTTTTTTCCACCAAAGCCTGAAATCCCGCCGGTTTTGCATTTGCCTTTTCTAATAATTGCTTTTTTGAAATTTCTACCGACGCATTTTCATTAAAATAATCGGACATTTGCACAAATGTCATCAACAAATGCAATTGTTTTGGTGCTTTTGCCATCGTAAGAAAAAGCTCCTGCATTTTTTTATGCTCGTAGTATTGCGTGGTTAATTTAACATATTTTTCAACTTTAGGTTTGTAGCTGTTCTTAAACCGTTCTTCGATGGAAATTAAATCTCTATCTAACAAAGTTTTTATAGATGGCAAAATATGTTTCTTCCCGACACTCTCTTGTATCTCTTTGACAGTAAGGTTTTTCTTGTCAAAAACAACATCTAAAACCAAACGGTCTTTTTCGCTTAATTCTAAGCCATCATCAGGAATATTGGCAGCAGAATAATAAACTTTTGTCTCGCTTTCCAGTTTCAAACCAGCAGGCAATGCTGCCTTCATTACCTCGCCTTGGGTACACATATAATAGACTGAAATCCAATTCCATAGCTTCAATTGCTTTTTATTCACAACCGGCGTTTTATCCAAAACACTAATAATCTCTTTTGGCGTATATGCCTCAGGCTCATCGGAATGCAGAAATAAAACAATTCCAGAATAGAGTTTTTTAGCACCAAACGGAACAACAACACGAATACCAATTGCGCATTGATTTTGAAAATCGGACGGAATGGCATACGTAAAAAGTTTTGGAAGCGGAAGCGGCAAAAGTATTTCAGCAAATTTTGTCATATTTTTTAGGCAATTATACGCTTTCTAATTACTTATACCAAGTCGGTTTTGGCACATTAAATTGATGACCAATTTTACGAAATTTCAAGCTGTTAAACTAAGTGTGTAAAAACAACCGACACTTTTAAGCCATAATCAACCCATGAAAATAAAACGTGTCGTGTTTTTATACGTGTGCATAAAACCAGAATTTGCGCACATCGAAAATCAAATTGGCATTATATATTAAGTATATCTGCCACAATAAGCAGCTTTTGGTTTATGTTTCGGTGTCCTTTAATGGTTTTGTTGAAAGGCACATGCACAACTTCGTGGTTTTTGTAGCCCATCATAACGCTACGTTGGTTATCGCGCAAGGCTTCGACGGCTGCTGCGCCCAAACGACTCGCCAAAAAACGGTCGAATGCAGACGGCGCACCGCCTCTTTGAATGTGTCCTAAAATTGTGGTACGAGTATCATAATTAGGTAGTTTAGAGCGTATTAACGTCGCCAATTCATCAATACTACCTTCCTTTTCGCCCTCAGCAACAACAACAATATTGCTTGTCTTTTGATTAGCTTCCAAATACTTCAAAAGTCCATCAACTTGTCCATCTCTTTCGGGGATTAAAATTCCCTCTGCACCAGTCGCAATGCCACTTTGCAAAGCAATAAATCCTGCATCGCGCCCCATCACTTCTATCAAAAATAATCTATCGTGAGCATTTGCAGTATCTTTTATTCTATCAATTGCCTGAACAATTGTGTTTAAAGCAGTATCAAAACCAATCGTAAAATCGGTGCCAAACATATCATTATCAATAGTTCCGGGAATACCAACAAACGGTAGATTATGCTCTTGCGAAAAAATCCCTGCACCCTGAAAAGTACCATCGCCACCAATCACAACAACTGCATCAATATTTTCTTTTTTCAGGTTTTCGTAAGCCTTTTGTCGCCCCTCTTCCGTCTGAAACTCTTTGCTACGTGCGCTTCGCAAAATTGTCCCGCCACGCTGAATGACATTTCGGACATCTTTCGATTCCAACTTCTCAAATTCTGCATTTATCATTCCTTGATATCCGTGGTGAATCCCAACCACCGCGATACCGTGAAAAATGGCAGAACGTACCACTGCGCGAATTGCCGCATTCATTCCCGGAGCATCGCCACCAGAAGTTAATACAGCTATTTTTTTTATTCTCATATATTTTTTTTAAGCACATTGTGCAATTTATTAGAAAAAGTAGTGTGTTGATATTCAAAACAATACTAATCTAAAAAAGAATTTATTATTGTTACGTACTAACGAAAAAATCAAGGTTTATTCATAAATAATATTTTTTTTGGCGGCTCACGGGCTTTTCGCTTGTAGTTGCCTTGTGCTTGCGTTTTTGGCAAAGTCGGTGCAGGAGCTTCCTTCGGTCGCTCTGCCAAAAATTAACTTGCATAAGTTG
>JAOZMU010000373.1 GCA_029934165.1 Bacteroidales bacterium | reverse complement strand
AACTAAATCAGGCGTAAGCAAAATTATTAATTATTAATTTTCCATTACTTAGTAATAAATAGAATAATTTTCCACAACTACATTACAAAATAAAAATGACAAACACAGTATATTTATTATTAGGTAGCAATTTGGGGCATAAAGCAGAATATTTAAAAACAGCAAATTCAGAAATTAATTTACGAATTGGCAATATCTTGCGTGCTTCATCTATATATGAATCAGAGGCTTGGGGGTTTGAAAACGATAATTCATTTTTCAATCAAGTTATAGAAGTTTCGACAAAAAAAACGCCTCGTGTCATTCTTACCGAAATCCATAAAATCGAAGCCGAAATGGGACGTATCCGTTCGGCAACAGGATATTCATCGCGAATTATTGATATTGATATTTTATATTATAGTCGTTGTATTGTTAATGAACCAGATTTAATAATTCCGCATAAACATTTACATAATAGGCGGTTTACTCTTGTGCCACTCGTTGAATTAGTGCCAGATTTTGTGCATCCATTCCTCGAACAAACATCTGCAAATTTATTGAAAATCTGCACAGACAAATCATTGGTAATAAAAATACAACAAGTTGGATATTAGAAAATATTAAGGCAAACTGAAATAAATAATTTGCCTAAGTATAACAATTTTCCCTGCATTTCATACGGAGTTGTTTGTTTACCACTGTCGGAAGTCATTATAAACCAGAGTATTAATTAAGAATTAATCTGTCATTTTTTCATGACAAGTTCAATCTTCATTTCATTATCATTCATCAACATCACAAATTCTGTTTTTGTGAGAACAACTATTTCCAATTCGGTGTCGTTACTCTCGGTAGTTACAATAGTTTTGCCGTCGTTTTTGATGTACCACTTGCCTTTGTTTTCTTCGCCAACCATCGAGGTTACAAAAGTGCCATCGGATTTAAAATCCATATACGAATCTTCGAACACAGTAACCATTTGAGCTAACAAAGATTGCTGTTCTTCGGGCATATCGGGCAAACGCATATCAACGATATGCCATTTTCCGATAATTTTTTTCGTTGCAATTTTATTAGCGTTACATCCAAAAGCAATAAATAGCACGGCTATAATAGATAATTTTCTAAGTAATTTCATGTTTATCGGATATTTAGGATTAATGATTAAGTAGGTGCTTAAAAATAAATGTCACTTTTCTTATTATTAACTTATACTAAAGTGATTTTGGTTTCAGGATTTTAATTTTAGCTTTATTACTGATAAACAACCAATTACATTTTATGATAATCCGAAAACCTTTTTCACTTTAGTATAAATTATATACAATTCTTAATAAATAGAACTAAGTGTTTACTTGTAGTTTAGGTTGAAAAATAACGCGTTTTATTTTTTATCGTTACTTAGTTGTTTTTTGTCAAAGTCATAATAAATCTTTCGCTATCGAAATCTAAGATAAGAACTAAATCTTTATCCGAAATGGAATTAATATACATTTTATCGTCTTTGCTATTTTGAGTAGTAATAATAGATTTTCCATCAGGCGCAACTACCCAAGTTCCTTTGCTGGTACCATCGAAAATCATCTCGTATGATTTACTGGTATTAAATGTTATTTGCGCATTACTTATCATAGATTTTACTACTTCATCGTAAACGTTTTTCCGCGAAGAGCTCATCTTTTCGTTTGTTTCTAACTTGGTAATTTTCCACTTACCGATGAGGTTTTTTTCTACTTCTTTAACTGGATTTGTCGCACAAGATGCAAATAGCGAAATTAGGATTGTGAGGACAAAAAAATTCATTGTTTTAGCCATGATGTTGAAATCTGTTTAATATTAATATTTTACAAAAAATTGCGTGAGAAATAATCAAAATTATGATGAAAGATTTTTCTAAGTAAAATGAATTTAATAAAGTAAGCCATTAAAATTCCTAACTAAAACTAAATCAGGCGTAAGCAAAATTATTAATTATTAATTATTAATTTTCCATTACTAATAACTATGCTAAAGTAACAAATTGCCAAGTAATAATCAAAGGAATTTTTGGCATGTTTCATATTTTGTTTGCAATTTTTTCTATTGCCACGTTTTTTAAGGCGTGGGAAATGATAAAATTCTATTTCTTTCTTAGTCTTTTAAGCCATTTATAACTCTAATTATTAGCTAATTAAAGGGACAAAGTCCTGGCATAACGATAGTCGTGGCACGACAAAAAAAAGCCATCTTATGAGGAGTTGGGTAATAACTCTTCACAAAATGACTTTTTAGTAATATATGAAAAAAAAGTGGTATGAATACTTGCCAAAAAATACGAATATTTTTCGGGTTGGTGCTATGATAATCGTTTGGTGCTATTTAGTAATTAATTCATTATCAACCAACAATTATCATTGCGGGCTAACAATAGGTTATCGTTTCGCGATTTAATGCACTTTTTAATATTGAACAACGATTTACTATTTGACTGAAAATCAGCAACAAACAGCAAATAATGGTATAGATTAATTTAATCTTCGTTATAATTATTAAGAAATCAATTTTGGTTTTCTAAATAGTCTTTTATTGCGCTAAGTTCTTTAACATGCTCGGCATATTTTTCTTGTTCTGCTGCATACAGACTTAGGTATATATCTATCTCTTTGAGTTTTCCCTCTTTTGCAAAATTGTATATGTCGGTTTCATACTTATCCTTCTCTGTTTCAATTGTTTTGGAAATAAACGAAGTATATCTACCATCTGGATACCTCATTAGATATTGTAGTTTTGGCGAAACGATAGTGTCATTCCAAGCTTCCTTAAAACAAATGTTTTCTATCTGTTTTTTTGCCGTTGGCACGTATTCTCCGCTTGGATAGCGAATCAAATACTTTCTAAATTCCGAAGTGTCCGTAGTTTTGAATGCCTTTGAGATGTATAAATATTCTAATCTGCTTTTCATGGCATCTAAGTTTGGACTTGAATCGTATTTTTTGAGATATTCTTCGAATAGCGCAATACTGTTGTTTGTTTTGCAAATGGTATAATCTATTTTTTTGAGTTGTGTTTTTGCAAGCGATACAAATGCACCGTCTGATTGTTTGGTAATATAGTTTGTATAACTATCCATGGTGTTGGTAGTTTTCGATGCGATGTAATCTATCTTGTCTATTGTTTGCTTGCAATTAGTAGCATAAACACCGTCAGGATACGTGTTTAAGTATTTCTGAAAATCTTGCTTTGCGCTTGATATTAAGGCATTTGTGTAGCATATTTTCTGAAAATCGGCGTTTAAGATGTAAATAGATTTATTGGCAAAGGTTATTACATTATTGTTTTCGGAGTTGAAAACTGCTTTTTTAAATTCCGAGTTAGGAAAAGAATAAACACAAATCAAAGAATCGGTATTTGCCTGCCAAAGTTTTGCGGTATTGTCGGTAGATGTCGTAACGTACTTATTTTCAGAGCCAAATTCAAAATGATTGATTTGACCATCGTGAATTTTCATCGACTTGATTTTAGCCTTGTTTGAAGCATCAAAATAAGTAAGAAAACCATCTTGGTCGGCAGATAAAAAATGCTTGCCATCTAACGTTTTGTAATTGTACTTTTCGTACAAAGTTTCGGATACTCTGACTTCATTTAGAATGAAATATAAGTATTTGGATTTTAGATAGTTGCCGGAAACAAAGCACATTTTTGTTTTGCTATATTCTTCTTTGAAATCGTATTTTTTATCTTTTTCGATATTGTAAACAACTATATGAGCTTTGGTGAGTTTATCGTTACAACAATATAACGCAAGCTCTGCTCCGTCCGAACTAAATAGCAAAGATTCTATTATATCTTTTTTCCCTTTGAATTTGGCTTTTTGCGAAAAATCGGGATTTAAGATTTTTACGTGTTTACCATAAGCATAAGCAATTGCACCGTTATTATCAAGCGCAAACGCTGTTATCTTTTTCTTAGGGTCTTTGATTTCTTGCACTGTTTGGTCTGTTTTCAAATCTACAACCTGAAGCACACCTGTTTCTCTCAACATGAATAGTTTACCGTCTTTTGATACATCAATATCTACGATGTTTTGGGTGTAAAGATTTTTTTTGTCGAGCATAAGCTCAGAGAAATTTTTGGTTGCTTTTGCAACTCGAACCGTATCTACGATTGTGGGAAACTCGGGCAAAATAATTTCTTTCTCTGGTTTTGTCTCAAAAAATATTTGTTGGGTTTCGCCATCGCCAGTTGCTATTTCCATAAATTCGCCTTGATTTAGGGTTTCCGCAGGTGTTTCTTCTTGTGCTGGATTTTCTGACTGCGTTGTTGTTTCAGGAACTACAACTGCAACTTCAGGTGCTTTGGTTTCCGCAGGTGTTTCTTCTTGTGCTGGATTTTCTGACTGCGTTGTTGTTTCA
>JAOZMU010000372.1 GCA_029934165.1 Bacteroidales bacterium | reverse complement strand
TAAAACATGCATGATTTAACAGAGCTAAAAATAGCTAATTATTAACACCCCAGTCTTAGACCTTATTTTCAGAATTGATACTATCAATTTCTTCAATTAATATTTCTGTTTCCTCTATTTCTGTTTTTATTGTTTCATAAAAAACAATATTTGTCATAAGTTTCTCAATCTTTTCTTGGGCTTTTATAATATCTTTTGCGTCTAATTTTTCTTGCATTTTTTTAAATGAATATACAATTACTTTTTCAAACAAATCAACATTCCTTTCCTTTTCAAAAGTCCTGATAATGTAATCTGAAAGGTTTAATCCATTTTGAGGTTTTAGTTTTTTTACGAGATATTTTGTTAAAACTACATTAGACAAGGCAAGGCAAGGTTTAAGAAAATCCATAATTGGCTCAGGAATCGTTATATCATCTGTTTCTTCATGTCCGAAAAGCTGTAAAATCAATTTCCACATTAGAAGCGATGCTAACATATCTTTATACTCTGTTGCATCATTAAATATGTCTTCGTACAATCCTTTAGCATCTTCTTTTTTTGAAACGAAGAAATTATTAGGATTTGCTATTGCATTGACTGGCTGTTGCTTAAAAAATGTCATATATGCAAGCGCAATTAATTCGCTAGAAATTATTGTTATGCCGAGTTCGTTTATTTTCTTGTTTAATCTAAATTCTCCACGTCGTTTTTCATACCAATAATTTGTTTCAAAAGATGCGTTTTGGAGTCTTACTTGAACGTCATCATTTGAAAAGAAATCTCTATTGTAAAGCGGGTTTTGAGAATTTGTAAACTTGGTTATTTCTGCATTCAAATCTTCATCGCTAGACCGAATTAACCTTAACATTATTCGTGCATCAGTATCCATTTTTTTTCTGTCTTTTTCTGAGGCGTTTAGATACGCCTGATAGACAGAATAAATCGTTTGCGCACCATTAATTACCTGTAAACCATGTATTATGATTTTTTTTGCATGTTGCCCAATATCTGGTATTAATTCTGTAATTGCCGTTACACCATTATTAAAATACCAAAATGCGTCAGGTTTTTTATTTAATGTGTTTACAATATTTTTGTTGTAATTTGATGAATGTAAGGGGTTTCTTACGTTTTTATAAAACAAACCAAATTTGAATTTCCCAAAAAGATTAAAGACAGTTTTGGGACTAAGCAAAAGAATATATGACTTTGTTCTGCCCTGAAATTCAAATATATCCCTATTCGTGTCCGAAAAACGTTCTATATCAAGCTCAATAGTGGTATCTTCGGCATTGTATTTATACTCAAGAGGATTATTCGTTTTTATTTCCTTGTATTTAAACTCGATATAATCTCTTCTTATTCTTTCGAGCGCAACCGTTTCCAATTCAATATTTGGTTGAAAATTTTTCCTGAAAGCATTAAGACCATCTGTTATGCCGTTATTATATTTTGCTAATGTGAAAAAGATAAATTTCACCTTACCATTGTTTTCAAGATGTGCCTTTAACTCTTCATATTTTCTATTAAAATTTTCGTTAGTACCCTTATTCTTAGTCCCTTGCAAAATTGAAGTAAAATCTGTTAGTGTTTTTCCAAACTCATCTTTATCAATTCCAAAAAGGTTTTTTCCTCTTTTTAATCCAATCCATTTTGATTGAATTACATAAAACAACGTTTCGCCTTGGCTGTTTGTTTTAGAAAAAATAATATCACATGAACTATCATCTTGTCCATCTGTAATAGAACTTTTGTATAAAGTTTTTTGTCCATAAAAATCTAAAAACCAAAACAAAGAAGCATATCCTTTTTTAATATTTATGTCTTTATGTTTTTTTATCTCTGGCAGGTTTTTATTTTCTTCAATGATGTCATTGAGTTCTTTATCAATGATATTATAAAATTTTATCAATTCCATTTTGTGATATTTTAATTATAAAGTCCACCGAAAAAACTGCCAAAAACTTAGTTGTAACCAAAAATCAATCTCGCGTAATTAAATCTTTGTTTTTCAAACGTCTAACCAATTTTCTGCCCATTTCGGTTTTGAAAATTTGTTCTACCGAGGCGTGAGAATTTTCCATCCAGAAACGCTGAAAATTTTTGGGAGCTTCGTCGGGCAAAATCCCATCTGCGCCAAAGGTAATTTCTGCAACGTTTTTATTTTCAACCTCTTCAAAAAACGTATGCGAAACAGAATGGTCATTAAAAGGAAAAGCAAAAATTTTGTAATCAATATTAAATTTATCCGCTAATTGATTTATGCTTGTGCCAATTTGAGCAATTTGTTCATCTGTTGTTGCGTTGCCAAACCACTGATGCTCAAAACTATGTGCGCCAATAGCAAAACCATCTTGCTGCATCTGAGATATTTGCTCGCTGGTTAGATACGGCTTAGTTTTTCTCAAAAAATCATCAAAACTAACGCCTATCCGATTAGCAATATCGTCAAAAATTTCAGTGTTTTTTAAATACTTTAAAGATAAAATCGTATTTTTCAGCTCATCATTAACAGGCATTTGTGCAGCCTCAATCAAAGAATTTATGAATTTTAAATCGCCATCACCGATTCCATTTTTTGAAATATAGTCCACCAAAAGGCTCGCTTTGTTTTTATAAAATAAATCTTTATTATCTACAAATGAGTTATTTATAAAAAAAACTGCGGGACAACTTTTTTTCAAAAGAATCGGACGTACCACATCATACATTTCTCGCAAACCATCATCAAAAGTCAGTAGTAACGGACGAGGTGGAAGCTGCTTTTTCTCACGAGCAAAATCCAATAATTGATGAATATCAATGAGATTAAAATTCTTAGAAAAGAAATCCAAATCATCTTCAAATTTTTTTGTGTTTCTGTATTTATACAAATGATGAATATGCGGAGCAAAATCATCTGTAATTATGTGATAAAAAGGAATATAAACACTATTCTTGGCAAACCTCAACCAGCAAGAAGTTGGCGTTTTACTCAAAACTCCTTTTGCTACTTTTTTGATTATTTTTCGCATAATTTCTAAAATTATTTGTTGCTATTTTTACACATAAAATACAATCAAAACAGCGCATGTAACTCATAGACACTCATGCAAATAACGGCAACAAAAGTATCAATTATCTTTGTGTATAAATTTATTAAATTTCAAGCAAAATCACTACTATTGAAAATATCTTTTTAGGTAAACACATTATCCCCCATTCCGTCCTGCAAATTGAAGTCCTCAAAAGAAAGATAATCATATTGTTTTGGAACAATTATTTCATTGTTAAACTCAATATTTTTTATAAATGGTAGTTTTAACTCTTCAAATGCCTTTGCTAAATGTTGATTTTTAATTGTTAATGATTTAATTTTATATTTGAAAACAATTTCCGCTATTATTTTTGCAATATCGTGTATATGTTCATTTTTGAAAAACAAATATGGAATTGACACAAAATTATCTCGAAACCTCAACATAATAAAACAAACAATTTCATTATTAGATTTTACAATAAACTCTCTGTATAAAAAGCTTTCTGCATGAGAAGAAAAATAAAAACGCTCATTTTCCGTAGAAATTTTACCGCTTAAAACCCACGGGTATTTTGTAATCCATTCAAATTCTGGACTGCTGCGATTGAAAAGTGTGTTTTTACTGTTTGCTTCAATAAAAGAACTTAAATCACACGTATATTTTGTAACTTCATCTACTATAAAATCATTATAAATATTTTTTCTTACCCATTTTTGCAATTTTTTTCGCGCAAAAGCATTTACAATTTTGAACACGCCATTTTTCGCAATTGAAATAATATTTTTTGGAGGTACGTTGGGATAACTAAAAATGTAGTCATTACTTTTTTCGTGGGTAAATAAATTGAACTCACCGCATTTCCGAAATATTCTTAGAGAATCTGCTGATGCAGAAATTGCAAAAATCCGATTACGATATGTTTCAATTGCTTTATTTAGTAGGCTATATCCAATACCCTTTCCGACAAATCTTGGCGAAACCCACCACGCAGTAAGCCATGCTATTTTTTCCTTGCCATTTTCAGCAAACAAATAGTCGGGAAGCATGCCGACATAACCACATATTTGATTTTTTTCGTATGCAACATACAACAAAATATCATCGGATTCAGCACGCGGATTATTTACGTGCGAAATTGCTCGATGAGCAGTAATTGGTATGTATTCTTGATTCTCAAAAATTTTTTTTTTGGATAATTCCTCTCGTAATTGATTAAGCGATAAACTTTTAATAAAAATATTATTATCCATTTGTTTATTGTTTTTCTACACATGATGAGCACTTGTTACTAAGAAACGTATATCATCGTAATTAATGCCCGTCAATAAAGTATCTTCACATTTTGTAAAACATTACGCCTTGATACACAGTT
>JAOZMU010000371.1 GCA_029934165.1 Bacteroidales bacterium | reverse complement strand
GTCAAAGCTAACTGGTTAAGTAACAGGGGTGTCCAACTTTAGACTGGTAGCCAGACAAATAGCCGAAAGCTATCCTTATCTATTTGTGCATTGGAAGTACGGCTGGAAACCGTAGTACTTACTTCGTCTAATCTGGAGGAGCCGTATGAGCCGAGAGGTTCACGTGCGTGCCTGTGAGAGGTTTAGGGGTGAAAGTCCCCTTTACCTACTCGACATTTTGTTATCTTTTCTACTAATAAGGATACACTCGTTCCTAATTTAGTAAGTAATTCATTATTGTTTGTTGGTAATTCTTTCGCACGTTTAATAGCATCATTAATTCCATGATAAAAATCGACAAATTTTAAATTATTTTTATTATTAGACTTTGGACAAAAATAAATTTAGAGTTAAAAATAATAAATTTAGAGTTAAAAATAATAAATTTGAAAAAAATATGATGAAATACTGAGTTAATTTTGGACTTTGGACAAAAAAACGACTGATATTAATTATTTAACAGCTGATTATCTGCATGTTAAGAATTTGTTATTTCTTAATAATCAATTACCTTGGATTTTGAGAAACAAAACAATAATTCTCAAAACCTTGAATAATAGCAAAAATATAACCTGAAAATTAATAATACATTGATTATTAATTGATTATTATTTATTAGTTTTAATAATTTTGTCCAAAGTCTAATTTATTAAAACCCGTATTTAAATTAGAAAGTTCTTTGTCAATGAACCTACGATTTTTGTTTACCTTTTCGTTGTTTAACAATTTTTCTTTATTGTAAGGTGCAATATCTGTGATATGAAGCAATAACCAGAGTTCAAAGGTGGGATTTGACAGTGCTAAGTTATATCCTTTCTTTTTACAGTTACAAATAATTTCTTCAAGTTGCTCTTTGCTAACATTCTGCTTATCTCTATCAACAACCATCCATAATTCATTTGCTTCAACTCCATACTCTCTCCAAATTTCAACTCTTTCATCAAGCAAGTCAATCACATGTATTGGATGACTTTTTGTGTCTCTCACGTCATCTCTTATTAATCTATCTACTTTAATTATTTCATTATTAAGTTTTTCTGATAAACTATCAAAATATTGTTCTTCTGTTTTTCCTTCTGATGCAATAGATATAACAAAAATATCCTTTGGAATAATACTTTCTTGTTCCGTTTCTCTTTCTCCGAAAATATTGTGGGGTCTTAATCTACTTGGCATACTTATAAATTAAAATTATTAAAACTTTTAAATATTGGAATAGCGCCATATCTGCCTAATAAGTAGTCTTTTTTAACTACTTTGTCATTTCTAACTTTGAATTCATCTAATGAAAATAATTTTGAGCTATTTTGTTCTTTTTCAACAAACCATATTTCATCTCTACGTAATAGGTTTAGGTCAAGAAGCAACGATTCATGAGTAGTCGCAATTAACTGGCTTTCATTAT
Organism: Bacteroidales bacterium; assembly: GCA_029934165.1. Lineage (GTDB taxonomy): Bacteria > Bacteroidota > Bacteroidia > Bacteroidales > JAOZMU01 > JAOZMU01. The sequence continues at coordinate 2,952 of JAOZMU010000371.1, read as the reverse complement.
TCTGAGATAATTCAAGGAATAACTCAACAATACCATATGTTAACTTAGAGTGCAAACTTCTATCTAACTCATCAATTACAAAAACTAAGTCCGTCTTAGACATTCCATATAATGCAGGAATAAAATCAAACAATCTTTGAGTTCCGTCAGATTCATTATCAAAATCAAAAACAATTTTAGAGCCATTATTTGACAAATGTTCTAATCCGATTTTTTTAATTTTATAATTATCCTTTGTTTTTTTTAATGAATATGTAATTCCATTTATTCCAAAAAATATTGTCTTTTCTTTTTTTATTTTTTCTACTAAATCATCCTTTATTTCTTTCGGAATATCAAATTGCTCAATATTAATTTCTTCTGATATAATATTATTTATACCTGTTTGAAAAATATTCAAAAACTGATTAAAAACATTGGACATTGTATTGTCGTCTCCAATAAAATTTAAACCTGCATATTTTGAGCTGGGAAATAAAACCGTAAGTTTATTATCAAACCAATCATAAACATTTTTAAAATCAATTGCTTCTGGAAAATCATCAATGCTTTTTCTGTTTATTTCACTTAAAAAAAGTATTGTATTAGAACTTTTAAAATCTTTATTATAAACATCAAATCTTGTTTTTGCTGATTTTTTTAGTCTTAATCCGATTTCAATCTTGTGTTCTCCATCTTCTATAAATCGTTCAAATATTTTTTGTTCTTTTCTTTCTCCTATTTCATACAGCCACTCTTCTACAATTATACTTTTATTCAGTTGTAGGGCAAAACCATATGAATAGAACTTATTATTTGATTTGATTTCAAAATTAAATATTGTAGGGGCATCAATTCTGTTCTCATCTAACCTAAAATGATGATTAGTTGTATCAATTTTATCCAATCCTTTTAAAACTACTTGTTGGGAAAAATAAATTGCTTTTACAAGATTTGATTTTCCTGATGCGTTTGCACCATATATAATGCTTGATTTTAAGATATTAACACCTTTCCCTGATATGTAATGGGATTTTTTTCGTCTTTCCTTGTTAGCAACAAGAGAAAACCTAACTTTTTTATCAAATGACAAAAAATTCTCAACATTAAACTTTAATAACATAATTTTGCTTTTAATTTTAGACAAAGCAACGAAAAAATCTCATATAAAAAAAATATAACACAAATTATTAACTTAAATTTATTATTTTTTAATTAACGACAACGTCTATACTTATTCAATTATTTAATTCCATCCCAAAACGACAATTGTTTAAGCCTGCCCTAAAGCGACAACTCCTAACTGCCTGATTTAAGGACTCTATTGACAAATTGCCAATATTCTGTTAATAAATTCGTGTGCTTCTGCATGAGTAAACTGCTTTGCCGAATATTTATATTTGCTCGCAGGTTAGATTAAATTGAACGTAAAACAAAATAAATACGTCCCATAATTACGCGAGATGAAACTACATCGTTTCGTACCAAATCGGTTTCAGAACTTGGCTTTATCTATCACTTAAACAAGCAGATACGTACAGCAAAGCACGAAAATGGCTAAGACAAATAGCCAGAAACCGTAGTACTTACTTCGTCTAATCTGGAGGAGCCGTATGAGCCGAGAGGTTCACGTGCGTGCCTGTGAGTGGTCTATGGGTGAAAGTCCCCTTTACCTACTCGACAATCATCTTTTTATATTGTTTTTTATAAAATTAAGCATTTCCTTAACTGCTTTTTGAGGAATATCTGAAATATGGCTTTCTTCAACGTTATCTTCTGTTTTATTATGAAAATGCTTAGGGAATGTTAAAATATTTTTCCATTTCAAATGTGGTGCATTATCATGTCTATAAATTGTTCCGTCAATATTTTTTCTTTCCCAATGATAACTATATCTATTTAAAAGCTTTAACGAAAACCAAATATCAAGATAGCTACTATCAATTAGATAAACTCTTAACTGATTACTATGTACAACATCAACTCTTGATACAATTTCAGGATAATTATTTTCAATTAAATTTTGAATTTCTAACACGTTTACCATTATGATAGTTTTTTAATGAATTTCTCAAATAATTCTTGTTCATACGATAATCTATCAAATTTTTGATAATCTGTAAAAGTATCAGCTTCATCAATCTTACCTGCTTCATATAGTTTTTCAAATTCAAAAACTGTATCTACTTGATATTTCTTTTGTAAGGAATATAGTTCAAATTTGACATCTTTCAGTTTGTTCCAAATAAATAAAAGCAAGCTTTGTCTTACTAATTCGTCCTTATTAATTCCAATTTCGGACGAAAACTCTTGAATATTAACATCTACTGCTGTCATAATTTACTTATATTTAGAGTTTTTATAATTATAGATTGCATCTAAAAATAAAAATGTAATATTTTATCCTATCATGTTTTATAAACATTATCATAATCAACTAAATTAATTGGGGACACACGTAAGGAATAACACCTTGGTATTTAGATAAATTATTTTTTGTTTGTTCCCAAGTTCTTTTTGCTTGTTGGTTATTGCTATTTTGAAATAAATGACTTATATCCCAAAGATACAACAATTTTTGGACTTGATACTCACCAAGAATTTTCTTTACTGCGGCATAAACAATGATATTGTGAGGTGGTGCGGCATCTGGTGAAAAACTACACATATCAATTTCATTTTCTTTTAAATATCCTTGTGTTTTTGCTTTTCCTTTTACAATATAAACACCACTTCCATTTTGAGTTGCATCTTCAATAGTTAAACTATTTCGGATATACACATCTGCAACAGGTGGACAGGTATTATAAATACCATTATTGTTCAAATCTTCTCTTCTTCTAATCGTGTTTGCACGTGCCATTTGTTGCGAAAAATTCATATTTGCTCGCAAATTTGTTTCAATTTCAGCTTTAATTTTACTTAGTAATGGAAAATTAATAATTAATAATTTTGCTTACGCCTGATTTAGTT
>JAOZMU010000022.1 GCA_029934165.1 Bacteroidales bacterium | reverse complement strand
AAAACGCCTTTGTAGCAAGCAGTTTGACAAAACAGATAAATTTTCATGAATAAACAATATTAAACCTGAGATATTTTCGTTTTATTTAATAGGACGAAATTTTTACAAAAAGTTAGAAAAATGGAAAGCAACAATTATAATTTACTTATTCGGAAATTAGATTTATTCATTCGTAAATATTATAGAAATCAGGTATTTAAGGGTTTATTCTTGAGCCTTACTATTTTTCTGTTTTATTATATTTCTGTTGCTGTTGCCGAGTATCTGGGCAATTTTTCCACAAGCGTGCGAACAGCTATTTACTATTTCAGTATCAGCTTGTTTGTTGTTGTGGTTGCAAATTATATTGTTATGCCTTTGTTACATTTTTTCCAGATAGGAAAAACCATTTCTCACAAGCAGGCAGCGGGCATAATTTCAAAACATTTTACGAGCGTTAAAGATAAATTACTCAACACGTTAGAGCTTGCCGATAGTATGTCAAATAGTTCTTTTTCGCCACAGCTTCTTCTCGCCAGCATCGACCAACGGATACAACAAATTAAGCCAATTCCGTTTGAATCTGCCGTCAAGTTTCGCGATAATATGCGATATATGAAGATGTTAGGCATTGCAATTCTCATCGGGCTTGCAATTTATTTTATTGCACCTACAATTTTCAGCGAAAGCACGGCACGCATCATAAATCACGATGAACAATTTGTGCCTAAAGCTCCTTTTTCGTTTGTTTTGTTGAACGATTCTCTTGCCGTTGAGCGCGGTAGCGACTTTGAGGTTGAGCTACGAATGGAAGGCGATTTTGTGCCAGATGAAGTGGCGATTGAGTTTGGTGGCAATGTTTTTTATATGGATAAACAAACAAAAAGTAAATTCCGATATTTATTTAAAAATATTAATAACAGCCTGAAAATCAGATTTCAAGCAGGAGGTTATCAATCTCTGACGCACGAAATTTCGGTGCTACCAACGCCACTAATTTTCGATTTTGAGCTAACAATTGTGCCGCCGTCCTACACCGGAATCACCGCAAAAACCTATCAAAACGTGGGCGATGCCACTGTGCCTTATGGTTCGAAATTGTCGTGGAATTTCAAAACAGAAAATACCGATTCGTTGAAAGTCTCTTTTAACGACAGCCTTACAAAAAAAGCTATTATTAAAGACGAGCTGTTTTTTGTAAACCATAAACTAATGGAAAGTTCTGTTTATAAGGTTTCTGCCTATAACGAATTTTTTGCAAAAGAAACAATGTTGAAATATTTTTTGAATGTAATTCCTGATATGTTTCCAGCGATAGATTTGGTTTCGTTGCGCGATTCGGCAAGCATGACAACTTATTATTTCAACGGCAAACTAACTGATGATTACGGGTTTACGAAACTTTTGTTTAAATGCGAAGTAGAAAATAAACCCGGAATATTAAAACAAATTTCAATTCCGATTGAGGTAAATAATACTTCGCAGGAATTTTATTTTGCCTTCGATTTTGCTGAGTTGTCTCTAAACAGTTCCCAAAAAATATCGTACTATTTTCAGGTTTGGGATAATGACGGAATTTCTGGCGCAAAATCAACAAAATCAAGCGTTTACGAGTTTAAAGTCCCTTCGCGTAGCGAGCTTCAGAAAGCCTCGACGGAGGCAAACGAAAGCGTACAATCGAAAGTTGCACAAAGTCAGGAGCTTGTCCAAGAAATAATGAAAGATATTTCCAAACTTCGCGAAGAAATGGTGAATAATAATTCGTCGTCGTGGGAGAAAACAAAGATGCTCAATGAGATAATGAAAAAGCAAACAACCTTGGAACAGGTTGTAAAGCAGCTTAAAGATGAGTTTAAGAATAACAACCAGATGGTCAATACTTTCACCGAAGAAGAAAAGGAGATGCGCGAAAAGCAAAAAGAAATCGAAGCACTTCTGGAGAGTTTGATGGACGAGGAGATGAAAAAATTGATGGAAGAAATCAAAGAATTGCAAGAAAATTTTGACCCAAAAAAGCTGAATGAATTGAGCGAAAAAATGGAAATGTCGTACGATGAATTGCAAAAACAACTCGACCGCGAGTTAGAATTGTTGAAGCAGTTTGAGGTTGAGCAAAAAGTTAATTCAACTATCGACAGGCTCGAAAAACTCTCCGAAGAGCAAGACAAACTTTCTGAGAAGACAGATGAAAAAATGGAATCGGAAGAAGAGTTGAAACAGCAGCAGCAAGAACAGAAAGAGGAGTTTGAAGATATTCGGAAAGACTACGAAGACGCAGTAAAGAAAAACGAAGAGCTATCTAATCCGATGGATATGGAAAAATTCGAGGAAGAGATGAGCGATATTGAGCAAGAAATGGAGCAAAGCCAGCAAAATATTGAAAATGGCAAGCAACAAAAAAGTTCCGAAAATCAGAAAAAATCTTCCAAACAAATGAAGTCCCTGGCAAAGCAAATGCAGTCGATGATGGAACAAAATGCGATGGAACAAAACGCGGAGAATATAGATGATTTGCGTCAGATTTTGGACAATTTGATTGATTTCTCGTTTGGGCAGGAAAATGTTTTAACAAAGCTAAAAGGTTTGGATAAACGTAATCCGCAGTTTTTGAAATTGCTCAAAGACCAAAAAAACCTTGCCGACGATTTTGAAGTCATAAACGACTCTTTGCTTGCCCTTGCAAAACGAACAACGCAAATTGCCCAACCGGTGAACAAAGAATTGGCGACGATAAACAGAAATATAAAAAGCATTTTAGATGATATGGAAGAGCGTTGGTCGCGACAAATTTATGTCAGCCAGCAAACCGTGATGACCGCAGCAAATAATTTGGCTTTGTTATTATCCGAAGCCTTGGATCAGATGCAAAACCAATCGGGGAGCGGAATGCCCGGAGCCGGAAAACCAAAACCCGGAAAGGGAAATATGCCTTCGTTATCCGAAATGCGCAAGCAGCACGAGTCGTATAAAAAACAACTTGAGCAGATGATGCAGATGATGAAAGACGGAAAAATGGGCAAAGGACAGATGAGCAAACAATTAGCAAAAATGCTTGCCGAGCAAGAGATGATGAATAAAATGTTGCAAGACTTACAAAACGGAAGTACCATAAGCCCAGAGACTTCGAAAAAGTTGCACGAAATTCGGAAGATGATAGAGCAGAACGAAAGAGATATTGTAAACAAGCAGATTACGCCAGAAATGATTAAGCGTCAGCAGAAAATAGAGACGCGACTTCTCGAAGCCGAAAATGCTGAGAACGAGCGCGAAACAGATAAGAAAAGAAAATCGACCGAAGGAAAGGATTTAAAACCAAAGAATCCGAAAGATATTTTTAAGAAGCAAAAGGAAAATTCTATATTCATCGAAAATTTGAAAACTACGGATATTAAAATGATTAATTTTTATAAAAGTATGTACGGAAAGTATCTTCTGAAACTTGACGAGGAATAAATTTCAGAAAAATCGCTTTGAAATTTGATGAATTTAAGCTGATGAAAAAAGAATATATATTTACATCTTCGATAGACAACATTTCGATTGCCGAGAAATTGGTAGATGAAGTGTCCGAAATATCCAACCTGAGCGTCGAGTTATACGGCAATGTTTTGGTAACAATCATCGAGGCGGTGTCCAATGCGATAAAACACGGAAATTACGAAGACAAATCCAAGTGTGTCCGTATCTCTTGCGAAATATTGAGTAGAAAACTGGTATTTACAATTCGAGATGAAGGCAGCGGGTTCGAGATAAACGAGATTCCAGACCCAACTTTGCCAAGAAATATCGAGCGTCCCAATGGGAGAGGAGTGTACCTGATGCGAAAATTAGCGAGCAAAGTAACCTACTCGGAAGGAGGAAAAGTATTAACAATAGTTTTTAATACTTAGCTTTCCGCTTGTTTTCGACATAAATTTATACTTATGATACCGACAGTAATGATAATTTTTCATGAATAAACCCTGTTGACCTAATTTAATACATATTGTTTCTTGGCAAACGCAGATGATTAAACGCATAATAGTTATAACCTTGATTGGCATGATTTTAGCGACAAAAATAAGGTAAAAATACAACTTCACAATGAAATAGATTTTAGCCAATGAAATATTCAATACTCGTTGTCGATGACAGTAAGCTGATTTTATCTCTTATAAAAAACGTATTCGAGTCTGTGATAGATAAATATAGTGTCATCACAGCCGAAAACGGAAAACAAGCCTGCGAAATAGCACTGCATCGCCAACCAGACATTATATTAATGGATTGGGAAATGCCTGTTATGGACGGGTTTGAAGCTCTCCAAACACTAAAAACTGACGAGCGAACAAAAGACATTCCTATCATAATGATTACCTCGAGTAAAAACTTGTCCGAGGCTTTTGAAAACGGTGCAACGGACTATATTCACAAACCTATTGACAAAACAGAGCTTTTGGTGCGAGTGAAATCTGCGCTGGTTTTCAATAAGTTACTGAAGGAACTCATTCAGCAATCCGATGAACTGGAACGTCAGCAAGAAATTCTTGCTATACAAAAAACAAAGCTCGAAGAAGAAAAACAAAAAACCGATGCGCTTCTGCAAAATATCTTGCCGTATGAAATTGCGGAACAGCTTAAAAATAAAGGATATGCAGATTCAAAACATTACCGGCGAGTTTCGGTTTTGTTTACGGATTTTATGAATTTCACACAAATTTCCGAGCAACTATCTTTCAAAGAGCTAATTAAAGAGCTTGGCACTTATTTCGAGAAATTCGATGAAACCATTGAGAAGCATTACGTTGAAAAGATAAAAACCATTGGCGATGCGTATATGTGCGTGGGCGGATTACCACTACGAAACAAAAGTAACCCGATTGATATTGTGCTTGCCGGCTTGAAAATTCAAAAATTTGTATCGGATTATAACCAAGTAAAACGCACCATGAACCAACTTCCGTGGGATTTACGGCTCGGAATACACACCGGACCTGCTATTGCTGGCGTTATTGGCAAGAAAAAATTTGCCTACGATGTTTGGGGCGATACCGTCAACACCGCCAGCCGAATGGAGTCTGCCGGACAGGGCGGAAAAGTGAACATTTCGGGCGACACATATAAATACGTAAAGCACTTATTTGATTGTACTTATCGCGGAAAAGTGAAAGCAAAAAACAAGGGCGAAATTGATATGTATTTTGTCAACGGATTGAAAACAGAATATGCTCTGGACGAAGAAGGCGTTTTTCCGAATAAACGATTTATGGAAATTCTATCTGAATATTAATCTGGCATAACTTATTTATTCTCAATTAAATAGCATTTAGTGTTTATTATTTATAAAAAAAAATGGAACCAACAAACTTAAAAAATATCATCATTGGTGCAATTATCCTGATTGTAGTAATTGCAATTATTAGGTTCATTGCCAAGAGTTTAGGACGATTAATTGTTCTATTAGGAATTATTGCAGTGGCAGCATATTTTTTGTTTTTCTACGAAGGTGGATTGCTCGACTGGGGCAACGATAGATTCATCATGGACGAACTGCATGAAAAACACTGCATTAGAAAAGAAAATCCGAAAATGTGCGATTATATTATTGCACCAATTCACAAAGATATTCATTCTCAATACTCAAAGCAAGAAATCGCCGAGCTACAATCTAATAAACTCAAGTCGCTGAAAATCATCGTAACAAGCATAGCAAAAAATCGTGCTGTAATTTATGCAAGGCTGAAAAAAGATAAGCAAACACATCTTTGGGACGATTTTATAAAAGAAGTGCGAGGAAAAGATGTTGAAAAACAATTCTCGAAACAGCTCGACAAAATGGCTACACAATAGTTTTTCGTTTCCATAAAGTCTCGGAGTGGTTAATCAATATTAAAACCGTTAAATAACTTCTATACAATTAATTAAAAAACCACACCTTAGAACGAAGATTAAAATAACCTATACCATTATTTGCTGTTTGTTGCTGGTTTTCTGTCAAATAATAAATCGTTGTCTCAAGATAAAAAAGTGCAAGGACTTAGAGTACTTATGATTTGACTAACGCCTGATGGTTTTTATTATGAAATTTATTTTACTTATTAAGAAAATATTATGCTCAATATTGAAGAATTATTACACAATCAAATTTCAACTGCGATAAAAGCTGTTTACAATATTAAGGAGGTAAACAGCAAAATGATTCAAATTCAACGCACACGAAAAGAATTTGACGGTGATTTTACGGTCGTAGTTTTTCCTTTGCTGCGACTATCTAAGAAACGCCCCGAACAAACAGCCGAGGAGCTTGGCGAATATCTCAAAAACTACGAACACATCGAAAATTATAATGTCATTAAAGGTTTTTTGAACCTTACGATTACAAAACAATTCTGGTTCAATGCTTTACAAAGCATACAAAAAGCAGAAAATTTTGGGTTTACGCCACCAACAGCCGATGCCCCAAAAATTGTTATCGAATATTCGTCGCCAAACACAAACAAACCGCTTCATCTTGGGCATATTAGGAATAATTTATTGGGCTACTCTATTGCAGAAATTCTCAAAGCTGCCGGAAAAAACATTGTGAAAGTAAACCTGATAAACGACCGTGGTATCCACATTTGTAAAACAATGCTGGCATGGGAAAAATGGGGCGACGGAAAAACACCTAAAGACCTGAATATCAAAGGCGACCATTACGTTGGAAGTCTTTACGTTAGGTTTGAAAGTGAGTATAAAAAAGAAATAAGCAAGCTCATCGAAGAAGGCAACGAAAAAGAATTTGCTCAAAAAAATGCTCCATTAATGCTCCAAGCGCAAGAAATGTTGCGACAGTGGGAAGCCGGAAACAAAGAAACTCGCCAACTTTGGGAGATGATGAATGGCTGGGTTTATGCCGGTTTTGATGTTACGTACAAAGCATTAGGCGTAAATTTTGATAAGGTTTATTACGAATCGAACACCTACAAAAAAGGACGAAACGTGGTTTTGGATTCGGTGGCGCATCGTTATAATTGGCTGACACAGAGAGCAGATAAATCTATTTGGGCAGATTTAACATCGGACAGATTGGACGAAAAAATACTTCTGCGTTCAGACGGAACATCGGTTTACATGACGCAAGATATTGGGACGGCAATTGAGCGATACAAAGATTTTGACTTCGACGAACATATTTATGTTGTTGGTAATGAGCAAGATTACCATTTCAAAGTTCTCGCAATAGTCCTAAAACGTTTGGGCTACGACTGGGCAAAACGGCTCAACCATCTTTCGTACGGAATGGTGGAACTGCCACAAGGAAAAATGAAATCGCGCGAGGGAAAAGTTGTCGATGCTGACCATTTGATTGAAGAGATGATTGAAACGGCCCGAAAAACATCGCTCGAATTGGGCAAATTGGACGAACTCTCAAACGACCAAGCCAACGAGGTTTTTCGCAAAGTTGCTTTGGGCGCACTGAAATATTTTATTCTGCGCGTCGACCCAAAAAGAAAAATGCTCTTCAACCCTGAAGAATCAATAGATTTCAACGGAAACACGGGACCATTCATACAATATACCTATGTGCGAATTTTGTCGATGTTGCGAAAAGCCGAAAACGAAACAAATGAACTTTCGGTCGAGATGTTCAATTTGCTCAATAAGAGCGAGTTAGGTTTAATACAACAAATTTACAGATTTCGAGAAACAATCGCCGAAGCAGCCGAAAATCATAGTCCCGCAACCATTGCAAACTATGTTTACGAACTGACGAAAGAATACAACCAATTCTACCACGACTGCCCTGTTTTGAAAGAAGAAAATGCCGATTTGCGCAACTTTCGCATCGCATTATCGCGTACTTGCGCACAGACAATAAAAAAAGCGACAGGACTACTCGGCATGGAAGTCCCCGAAAAAATGTAAAGCCATCCACGCCCCGTTAGTAAAGCTATAAAAATAAAGTTTGGTTTTTTTATAAGCCCAACCACTAACTTTAGTTAGTGGAAAATACTAACAATCAAAGTTCTATCAGCCAACTTCAGTTGGCTTCTATGATACAAAAAATAGAGTTTCCAAAATCGGTAAAAAGTGTAAAGTTTATTTTTGTTAGTAAAATAAATTTAATAAAAAAAGCCATTAAAATTCCTAACTAAAACTAAATCAGGCGTAAACAAAATTATTAATTATTAATTTTCCATTACTTATATGAAACATGCCAAATAAACTGACATTTTTTCAAGCTCAAACTTGAATTTTGTCAGTTTTCTTTTTTTTTAAAAAAAGCCCGCATGAATCATACGGGCTTGAGAGAGAGCGAAATGCGGGGTTTTGAAATGATTTTCCTAATAGCAAATACATTGTATAAATTAGTTTTTTCTTAGTATCTGAAAATTAAGAGAGGAATTCTACTTTGATAAATCATCTTTTTAAGATTATTCGGGCGCAGCAATTTGTAGAAAATCGAGCGTTGCGGCGATGTAAATGAAATAATATCAATGTTTTTTTCATCAATAAAGTTTTGTATTCCATCGACTAGATTCCGATGCTCAATAAGATGACAATCAACATCATAATCGCCGTAATTTTCCGTCAATTTTGTCTCTAATTTTTGCATTTCCTCTTTTTTACACTGCTTTTTCTCGTCAGTCTTAATGTGTGTACAATGAATTTTTACATCATAAGGTTTCAAGATGCTCAATAGAGTGTTGAACGATGTGAAATCCTCGTCCATAAAATCGGTTGCGTAAAGAATGTTCAACTGTTTTATGCTTGTAAAAAGGCTTGCTTCGGGAATTGCTAAAACAGGAATTTTTGTTTTCTCAATAACTTTTGTCGTAACGCTACCTATCAGGTCGGTAGGTTTTTCGCTTTGTCCGCGTGTCCCGAGTACGATAATTTCTGGGCGGTAGCTTTCGCCCATTTTTACTATTTCGTGTTCTGGCTCTCCGCGTAGCATCGAGAAGTGAAACCGCAGGTTTTTCACATTCTGGCTGTCCATTTTCTGGTGGAAAATTTCGCTAAACCGAATCATCTCATCTTGAGCTTTGTGTTCGGTTTGATATAGAGCGTGTTCCATGTGTCTTTGGAACGAAGTGTGGCTTTTTGTGGAAACGCTATCATCGAAAGGGTCTTCGTAAATATGCAGTAGTTTTATCTCAGCGTCAAGGTGTTGTGCCAACCCGATTGCAAACTGGCAAGCCTTGAGCGAGTATTCCGAAAAATCTATCGGAACAAGTATGCGTTTGGTGTCCTCTCGTTTTTTTTGCGTGAAAAGATTGTCGCCATGCACTTTGTAAAGGTCTAATATTCTTTCTATTGCGTGTTCAACATCGTTTGGTTTCACCTGCAACAAAATGCCTTGTTTTTGTCCAGTGCCGGCAATATGTTTCATGTTTTCGTTTGCAAAAAAACAGTCGATACCAAATTGGTCTAATTGTGATTTCAAAAAGTAAGCTTCTTCGCTGCTTTTCAGTGTTTTAATGGTTATGAGAATTGTTTCCATATTATATATATTTTTGTTGTGAAAATTTTTACGGTATTTATTAGGAGTTGTATTATACTGGTACTTATGTAGATAACAGCTATAAAAGTATCAATTATTTTTATACTCTTGTTTATTATTCTACTAAATTACGAAAAAAAATTAAATGGACGATATTTTTTTATTTATATTGAGACAACACAACATTAAAAATCCCTACAAAACTCTGATACCCAAAAATGTAATATCGTCACGTTGTTCTGCATTTTTTATACACGGAGAGTGCTTTGGCGAAAATAGTCATCTGTGATAAGGTCGAGCATATCTTTTTCTGATATTTTTATTTCCATGTTCTTTAGTTCGTGGAGATTGAGCTAATAAAATTTTTGACAGTACTTTATCCTTTTAATTAGATAGTAGTCAGAGCTATAATTTATGTATGTAATGCTATTTATTAGGAGTTGTATGTTGTTAAAATTCAGATTAATAACAACTCGAAGAGTGCCGTTTTTTTTGAATGCCTACTTTTTCATTTGGTTGATACGAAAACGTAAAGTATTTTTCGGGGAAATTTGCGAGGCGTAATTATTGATATGCTCGTTCTAACGTAGGTAAACAATTTTTGCTTTAGACTTTAAATAAGTAAAATGAATTTAATAAAGTAAGCCATTAAAATTCCTAACTAAAACTAAATCAGGCGTAAGCAAAATTATTAATTATTAATTATTAATTTTCCATTACTAATGCTATTTTTGTTTGGTTCGTATTGTTAGTCGAGTAAGCATATTGTGCAATTTGTTATGAAATGTTTTGAGGTACGATATGGTTGTTTTATTTAATGAAATTTTGAAAAATAATTGAATGGGTTTTTTCTCTAAATTGCTGAAAAAGAAAGAATTGCCGCCAGTAGATTTGTCGGCGCTTGAGACGGATTTGCATTCGCATCTCATACCAAATCTCGACGACGGAGTAAAATCTGTGGACGAGTCCTTAGAAATCATCGGAGAATTGCATAAGTTAGGATATAAACGGCTGATAACCACACCACATACGAATGAATTATATCCGAATACGAAAGAACAGATTTTGGCTGGTCATAAAACAATCGAACAGGCTGTAAATAAGGCAAATATACCTATTGAGCTGATTGTTTCATCGGAGTATCAAATTGACTTTTCGTTTATCGAACGCATTGAAAAAGACGACCTTATAACGTTTGGAGATAGGAATTTGCTTATTGAGTTGCCGTTTATGAATCCACCGAGCGGATTGAAAGAGGTTTTATTTGAGTTGCAGATGGCGCGTTATCGGCTGATTTTGGCTCATCCTGAGCGTTATAGCTACTATCATAATGATTTTAAGTTTTATGATGATTTAAAAAACCGAGGCATAAAATTTCAGATTAATATTTCGTCTTTGGCTGGGCACTATTCGCCTGCTGCTCAGAATGTTGCCGAAAAACTTATCAAAGAAGGAATGGTAGATTTTATCGGAAGCGATGCCCACAACATGAACTACATCGAAAAACTAAAATTAGCACTGACTAACAAGCACTTACACGCGCTAATGACTTCGGGAAAGCTGAAAAATAAAACGCTGATAAAGTAAAAAAGGAAAGCATGAAAATTAGTGCTTAATTATTTGAATATCAAGGCATAAACTATAAACCTGTACAAACAGAAAATATTTAGACTTTTATAAATAAAGCTATGAGTTTAAAACCCGAATTTAAAATATTATCCGTTACACCAACTTTGATAGAAGTTGAATTTATACGTCCTGAGAAATTTAATTTTTAATCGCTGGATTATTACGTGAAATTTGATTTTGTTTATTTCAAAAAATCCATACAACTGTTTGATAATCATACCAACACTGTTATGTATGGACTATCCATTATATAAGAACGAATTTTAATTCAAAAAATCCATTTTTTATTCTTTTTCAATTAGCTTTTCATTTTATTGATATTGAAAATGATTTTCATAGTAGCAACTTAAAATAAAAAGAGTTTGATAGACTTGTAAATATTGTAGAAAAACATATTGAAAGTAACACATTAGTTTCGAGTGGCGAACTGTTTGATATATAAACTTTTAGATTTAGTATTTGTTTGAAAAATTAATTATCACTTTGTGTTTAAACGCATTAACAAAAAACTGAGAGCAAATGATATACGAGATTTCCATACCTGTTTTGCTCTTGCTCATAACGATAATTTTGGTTGTTTTGGTTGTCCTTATTTTTTCTGAAGGAAAAACCAATAAACGCATAGACCAGATTATGAGCGAGTTGAAAAAACTGCGTTTGAAGGTCGAGAAAAAAACCGATGAAGAAAAACGTATCGGAGAGCTAATTAGTTCGATACAAAACGAGTGTTTTCCAAACCACCACCCCGAGGCGCGTTTTCCGAGCGAAAAAGTGCAAATGCGCTCGCAAAGCAAAGAGTATCAACAGTCTATCGAAGAGGCTTCTATCGTCAAAGCATCTCGGTTTGTGTTGTTGAAAAAGATAATTTCTAATCCTATTTTAAAGAAATTTACGAGCGAATTTTTTGTTGGCGCAAATTTACTGAACAAAATCGGAATAATAATTTTTGCACTAGGAGTAGGATATTTTGTTCGCTATGCCATTGAACAAGACTGGATTAACGAGACTGGGCGTGTTGCGATGGGGGTTGCTTGTAGCGGATTGATGATTTTTATTTCGCATTTGATGTTTAAAAAATATCGTGCTTTTAGTTCGATAATCGTTGGTGGAGCAATTGCTATTTTGTACTATTCGTTTGCCACTGCCTACCACCAATATCACTTGATAGACCTCCCCACGACAATTGTTATTGTGTTTATAATCAACGTCTTTGCGGTGTTTTTGTCGTTGCTTTACGAGCGTGTCGAGCTTGCAACTATTGCCATGTTGGGTGGTTTTTCGGCTCCGTTGTTTATCGGTTTCGAGATTGACCAACACCGAATTTTATTCTCCTACAATTTGCTGTTAGGCATTGGCGCACTGATAATTGCGTTTCGTAAAAAATGGATGGTTGTTAATATTATTGCCTTTGCTTTTACGGCTTTATTTTATGTGCTTTGGCTACGAAAACATTTATACACAGATGTTTTGCTACCGTATCACGATGCGCTTTTCTTTATGACTGCCACTTATTTGCTCTATTTTGTGATGCAAATTGTTAGCAATATCCGAAAAAAAAGAGAGTTTCTGCCGATAGAATTATCTATCCTAATTAGCATAACTGTAATGTATTACACCGCCGGAATGCTGATTGTGCAACGCGTAAATGCCGATTACAAAGGGCTGTTTACGGCGTTGATTGCTGTTTTCAATTTTGTTTTTCTGCTTGCTCTGAAACGAAACGAAAAAGCCGACAAAAACCTAATCTATCTCCTTGCTGGTCTGATGTTTGTCTTCTTCGGATTAGTTCCGCCTGTGCAACTTGTCGGCAAGTCGGTAACCCTTGTTTGGTCTTTGCAGGTTGTACTTTTGCTGTGGCTCTCTCAAAAACTCGATGTCCAACTAATGCGTCTAGGCTCGGCTTTTATGACACTGCTCATGCTCATCAGTCTTGGAAACGATATGCACAATATTTACATAAGCACCGCACCCGCCGCCGAAATTTTGCCTGTTTTTGTAAACCTCGGATTCATTACTAACATTATGGTTGTCATTGCGTTGGCAATGAATGTTTTTCTGCTTGGACGCGAAACAAAGAAAAACTTTTTTTTGTTTATAACCGTTAAAGGCTTTCGTGTTTTTTCATTGCTTGCTTTGGCTGTGGCTTTTTATCTAACTTTTTTCTTAGAACTGAAATATCACCTTGTGCAATCTGTTGATTTTAAGAGTTCTATATCGGTTTTTGTTGGCATTTACAACTTTGCTTTGCTGCTCATTGGTGCGGTAGCGACTTCGCTGATAAAAAACAAAAAAATGTATTTCGTAACTGGGTTAATCGGCGTGCTGGCGTTTGGATTATACGCTATTTTCTATCATTTCGAAATATCGAAAATACGAAATTCATTCCTCATCGAAAATCTGGCAAAAGAGCATCATTTCTATTTGCATTATATTCTTTCTGTGGCACTTGTGGTGATTTCGGTGCTTGCCATGCGCGGGTTTCGGCTTGCTGTTGGCATTCGTTCTTTTGTGGCAAAATTAGGCATTTGGTTTGGTGCAAGCACAATTGTTTACATTGGTTCGTGCGAATTAAATCACATAATGGTCATCACGCAATATTTTCCGGGGTTAGTACCTGCGCAAATTGTGCAAAACGCCCACCAGTTGCCACACATAATTTTATGGGCTGTGTTTTCTTTGATTTTTTCTGTCATTGGTATTCTCCAGAAAAACAAGACATTGCGACAAGCAGCATTGATGTTGTTTTTTATTACGACAATAAAATTGGTAATTATAGAATTTAACGAAATATCTATCGCACACCGAATTGCCGGACTTTTGGTTTTAGGTTCTGTTTTGCTTATTGTTTCGTTTTTATACCACATAATGCACAAAAATATAAAAAATATCGCACCTAAAAAGATTGAAATTTGAACCATAAAATGCAGCAAATTTAACTTTGTGGGGCTGTTTTGAAACGGACAAAAACTTCTCAATATTATTAAAATCAGTTATTTATGAAAGTAATATATACTTTGACTTTTTTACTATTTTTCTCTTCGGGCTTTGCTCAGATATTTGATTATGAGTCCGTTCTGAAAACAGTTGATTCTAACGGTTATTATAAGATATTTTTGCCACCGCAAATAACATCAAAATTAAATGCCGATTTTACAGATATTCGCATAATAAACGCGCAGGAAAAAGAAGTTCCGTTCATAAAAATTGTCGATAAAAAGATTGAAACGCAGAAGTATCATCATTTCAAAATTTTAGAAAAAAAATATAGAGCCGTAAAAGGTTATACTAAAATTGCAATTCACAACCCCAGAAAAGAAGACATTACCAATATCTGCCTGATAGTCAATAATCCACAGTTGCAAAAGACGATAAAACTTGCCGGAAGCAACGATAAAAAACATTGGTTTGAGATACACGATTTTTCTTTTCAGCCCAATTTGGCAGAGGTAGAAAATATCGAATTGCGATTAATAGATTTCCCGATAACGACTTACGAATACTACGAACTGAAAATTTATGCGCCCGAAAATATTGAAATAGAAGTTATTAAGGCTTTTTATTATGATATCTCGATTAAAAACATAAAATACACAACCGTAGGAAAACCAAAAGTGCAACAAAATGACAGTTTGGAGCAAAAGGTAAGTATTATTGAAGTAGATTTTGAAGAGCCACAATACATTGACCAACTGACATTTGAGTTTGCAGACTCGACATATTTTTTGCGAAAAGTAGAGATTTACGAGCCAAAAAAACGTCGCGAAAAAAAAGTGCGTATGGAGTTTTTCAATCAGCTAAGTTCCGATTTTTTTATCTCCTCAAACCGTATTAATAAATTGCAACTTGCCAACCATAAGGTAGAAAAATTGTTCTTACGGATATATAATCAAAACGATAATCCTCTGAAAATAAAATCGGTACGAGGCTATCAGCTAAAACATTATCTTTGTGCCAGCCTCGATAGTGGACAACAATATAAATTACAATTCGGAAATTTGTCTATTGGCGCACCGATGTACGATTTGCGCTTTTTTCGGGACAGCCTGCCAAACACAATGCTCGAAACATTGCCCAAAGAAATCAGAAAAATCGGCGCAAAAGTATCCGAAGAAGAGAAGATTATCATTGTTCCACCAGCCGTTATGTGGGGAGTTGCCATAGTTGTTATTTTTCTTCTTGCAGCAATGGCATTTCGTATTTATCGCATGGATAAAAAGAATGTCTAATTAATTGATTATCAGGGATAATTATAAAGTTGTTGTGTGGAGTTTCAAAAAATTTAGTGAAAAAGAGAATATTGAAAACATAATAACAGTATCATATCCCAAAAAACTTGCATTTTTAATAAAAACCTTAAATCCGAATGTCTTTTTGTAATCCTTTTACTTTTAAGTATTTGTATCTATTTTGTTTCACATAAACAGGTGAAATAAAATAGATTTTAATCATTGAAATTCAATTACTTATAAAAAGACTTGCGGATTTAAGGTAATAAATTAGACTTTGGACAAAATTATTAAAACTAATAAATAATAATCAATTAA
>JAOZMU010000370.1 GCA_029934165.1 Bacteroidales bacterium | reverse complement strand
TTAACAACTTAGGTTAATAAAAAGCGTAAGAACTTTTGTAAGAGTACTTATATAACCTGATATTATTTTTATTAAGTAGGTGTGTGGAAATTATCGACACTTTTATGGCTGTTATCAACCTAAGTGTCAAAACAATACGTTTCATTAATTATTTAAAGGACAAAACGCAATTTATTGTAAACACGAGACATAACTTACAAATTGTTTGTTCACTGCAAAGATAAAAAAACTAATTTAACTTTTGTTAATAATTTGGTTAATCTATGTTAAAGGCAGATTTTCAGCTAGTTAAAGACCAAATTTATTTTACATTTGTTGAATAAATATTGTCACTCTTTTTCAAAAAAAAAAAGCAATGCTGTCGACAAGAAATATTTTGCTCTGGATTTTTTTATTTTTCTCTTTTTCAATGGTTTATGCTTTGCATGAGAATGAAGATTCGCTTGCTGTTTTTGAAGGACGCGTCTTATCAATCGAAGACGGTAAACCAATACTTTTTGCTCATATCGTAGATATTAATAGGCATAAAGGCGCAATTTCTGATACGATTGGCATTTTTTCTATGAAGGTTGACAAAAGTAGTATTTTGCGAATTTCGGCTGTTGGATTTAAAACTACGTTTATAGACCTAACAGATTCATTATTATCGCTTAGTGAAATTCCCATTTTTTATATTGAGCGAAAAATCCACCAAATATCAGAAATTAATATTATGAGATTGAGATGGGAAGATTTCCATCGTAATATTACGACAATGACAATTCCAGATAATGTGTTAAACAAGAAAATTACGTGGTATGAATCTATGTTTTCGCCTAGCAAATTAACTGAAATAAGAAATTATAAACCTAATGGAATAAGTTTCACATACAATAATAAAAAGGATAAAAAGCGTATAAAAGTTCGAAAACTTAAAAGCCAAGAATGGGAGGATAGTGTTTATATTTTGCCAAAATATAATATAAATATCGTAAGGGATTTAACTGATTTAGAGGGAGATACGTTATTTCAATTTATTAGGTTTTGCGGTTTCAAACGTGAGTATCTACTCCAAGCTACTGAGTATAGCATAATTAGGTCGATTCAGGTGAAATACTTAGAATTTATTGAAAAAAGGCAGATTAGTATGAAAAAAAAATAGCAAGCCATTTCTATCGAAACAACTTGCTATTTTTTGAGTTATTTGGTTTTAAAATACACCATTATTTTGGAAAATATCCATTTGTACTTCCGAGAAGCTATTTATCGTAGCAACCTTATTTTCAGTTACATTAACGACTTTTCCTGTTTCAAAATTTAAGTTTATTATGTCTCCATCTTTTAGCGCAATATTCTCAAAAGAATCGTAAGTTAAAATTGGCATTGCTGCATTTATCGCATTTCGCTCGTAAATAGCCCCAAAAGACTGAGCTACAATAGCTTGCACACCTAGTGCTTTAAAACAATCTACTGCCTGTTGACGCGAACTTCCGCTACCGAAATTTTTCCCGACAATTACTATATCACCATCTTTTACTTTTTTTGCAAAATCCTCATAACCAGCAAGGTTATCGAAAGTATATTGTCCCATTTCATCAATATCCGTAATGGCTAGATAACGATTATGGAAAATCATATCAGTATCAATATTATCCTCATCGATGACCCAAGCACGTCCTTCGACCTCAATATTTTTCGATGTAACTTCCTTATCACTTACACTTTCCGAAATATTATTCAAATCTAAGTTTGGTTCAAAAACTGCTGGTTCGAGTGGAATCTCGTTTTCAGTTGTTATGTAACCAGCTATGGCAGAGGCTGCCACAACAGAAGGCGAAGCTAAATATACGCTTCCTTTGCCTTGTTTGCCAGGGAAATTACGATTTCCTGTGCTTATTGTTATTTCGCCCGGACCATTCTGCCCAACTTGCCCAGCAGCACAGCCAGCGCAACCAGCATTTGAAAGCAACGCTCCTGCATCTTTGAAAATCTTAACCAAGCCCTCTGCCAAACATTGTTGCCAAACATAGTCAGTCGAAGGAACTATTTTTAGAACAACTCCTGGTGCGACTTTTTTACCCTCTAATATCTTGGCTGCCACACGCATATCTTCAATTCGTCCGTTTGTGCAACTGCCAATAAATGCCGAGTCTATTTTAATTTTTTCTGTTCCAGCAATGCTCACAGCATCGTGAGGCGCACCCGGAAGAGAAATCATTGGTATAAATTTGCTAACATCAATGTCGATAGACTTCTCATATTCAGCATCTTGGTCTGCCGATAATTTTTCTAATTTATGCCCTACCCTATTCTCGCAATATTCCATCACTTCGGCGTTTGGCTCGAAAAGAATAATGATAGCTCCCATTTCGGTAGCCATCGAAGCGATTGTAATTCGCTCATCTATTGTTAATTCATCAATCGGCTCGCCCTTCATTTCAATTGAGTATCCGAGCAAAGAGTTTGCGCCAAATTGTGCTAAAAGATTTAATACTATATCTTTAGCAGCAACATTCGATGCTCTTTGTTCTTTAAAATTCAACTCAATAGATTTTGGAACTTTAAACCAAACACTTCCCTTGGCAAAAGCAACGGCTATGTCCTGGTCGCCCATTCCTTGTCCAAAAGCACCGACGGCTCCTAAAATATTTGCATGCGAATCGGTTGTAACAGCCGTAGAACCTGGATATGCCAAACCTTCATCAATCATCATGTGAGTACCAATACCGGCATTTATGTCGAAAATTCTAATTCCTCTATCACGAGCAAAAGTACGGCAAATGTGCTGATTTACAGCATATTTCTGGTCAGAACCTGTTGGGTTGGTGTCAAATGTAAAAAATGTTTTTTTAGTGTCTTCAACGGTCAAGTTGTTCTCCAAAATATTTTTGACAACATTTGGTCCTCCAAAATCACGAGCTGCACGTGCATCAATAACAATATCAATAATATCGCCTGGCTTGACAGTTTCAAATTTTGAGTGTTTTGCCAAAATTTTTTCAATCAAAGTCATTCCCATAAGTTCCTAGTTTTGTGTTAATTAAGTGTAGAAATTTCCGTCTATTTGTTGCCTTCAAATAATTAATCGCAGAAAAACAACTCGAACAAAAATATAAACAAAAACAGTTTTTACAAAGGCTCTAACCGAAATTATTTTTCTGATTGGTGTTTTTTTAATTTATTGAATATCAAGAGAAACACAAGTCTTTTTTCAATATATCAATATCGACTTGGTATTTATACTAATAAAAAATTGGCTACCGCTTGAAAATAAGAATTTTATGCAATCTGAAAAAGTAAATTATTTAGTATAAAAACTCTTGACAATCCTAAGCTGTAGTCCAATTCATCGCAAAATAGCAATGCTTACCATCTTGATTAAAGTTATTGACAACCAAAATTTTATAACAACTGAAATATTATTAAATTTGTCTTGTAGTAGTTAACAGGACAAACAAATGATTTAACACCAAAAATATTTGCTTTATGAGTTATAAAAGAGTGATTGAAAACTGGGAAGAACTTGCAAAAAAAGATGCATTGTGGTCGATATTAACCGACCCCGCAAAAAAGGATAATAAATGGGACGAGCAAGAGTTTTTCAAAACAGGGAAGCTCGAAGTTGAAACAATGTTAAACTATCTGATTGAAAATAAGTGGCTTACAAAGTTTGGGACTGCTCTCGATTTTGGCTGTGGGGTTGGTAGAATTACGCGGGCGTTATGCACCAGATTCGAGAAATCAATTGGTATTGATGCTAGTGAGACAATGATTAAAAAAGCCACGGATATTAATAAAAAATATATGAATAAGGTTGAATTTATTGCCAACAAAAAAGACAACCTTAATGTGATAAAAGATGGCTCGATTTCTTTTATCTATTCGGTAATAGTTTTGCAACACTTGCCGAAAAAACAAGCGTTAAATTTTATTCGGGAGTTTATGAATAAATTGGAACACAATGGAATACTGGTTTTTCAAGTTCCTATTGAAGATATCAGGAATATTTCGCTTCTGAAAAAATTGCGGGAAAATATCAAAATAGGAGATAAGTTGGCCGACTTGGGAATACGTAAAAACTCTCAGATGGAAATGAATATACAGGAGTCCGATGTCATAAAAACACTAATAAAAAATACAGGCTGTGAACTGATTGATTTTAAAATAACAAATCACACACTTCCAGATTTTAATGGCGAAATCAAATTTATCGAGAAAAATGAGTGCGTAGATTTTGTCAGTGGACTATATGTTGTAAGAAAATTGTAATATGCTAATTAAAAATTAGTAATTAATAATTGGCTATCGCCTGAAAATAAGAACTTTATGTAATCTGATAAGTAAATAATTTAACCTAATTTAGTATAATGTAAATTGTTACTAACTCAAGTTTCTGACTTCAATAACACTTTGAGTATCAGGCTGTTGTAGATGCA
>JAOZMU010000369.1 GCA_029934165.1 Bacteroidales bacterium | reverse complement strand
TTGCATCTGCAACAACTTGATACTCAAGGTGTTATTGAAGTCAGAAACTTGAGTACTTAATAATTTAAAAACTATGAAAAAATTATTTATTTTAATTGCCTTTATTTTTATGTGCTTTAGTGCTTATACTCAAATTATTAACGAAGACTTCGAAACAACAGACGGAGGTTTTACTTCGGCTCTTGGCGAGTGGACATGGGATAATCATTCAATAGGTTCAAATACAACAAAATACTGGGCAATGAAAAACGGAGATTATGATGAATTAATCTCGCCAGAACTTGATTTAAGTCCTTATGAATCAGTTAAAATTACATTTGATTATGTTTGTTTTGACGATGGCTCAGGTATGGAACACGATATAATGCTTTGGGTAACGGAAGAAGGCTGGGGCTTTTTACCTTGGACACAAACCGGATTTTCAACAACATGGACAGAGTTTTCAGCTGTTTTTTCTGCCGCAAGCTATTACAATGGTTTTCAATTCAGATTTTCGCATACCGGAGAAGCCACTTGTGCGATAGACAACCTTGTGCTTGAGGTAGTTAACAACCCATTGCCAGACTTAACATGCTCCTCACTTAGTGCTACACCTTATATTCTCGAACCCGGAATGCAATTTATGAGTTCTGTTTATATAGAAAATATTGGTTCGTTGGAAGCACCTACCAACTATACGGCATATTATTTATCCAACGACCAAACAATTTCGGACGACGATATAGAACTCGGAAATGGAGCAATTGGCGAAATGCCTCCAAACTATGGAACATCAATAGCCGATTATCTTATCATACCAGAAGGAACGCTGGAGGGAACTTGGTATATTCTCTTTTTTGCTGATTATCAAAACCTTATAACAGAAAGCAATGAAGATAACAATGTAGTGGCAGCACAAATTACGGTTGCAAACGAAGTTCCTAAACCAGATTATACAATTTATAATGCCTCTTGGAATACCGAAGATAATATTTTTGCCGAAGGAGAACAAGTTTCTATTTCTTTTGGTACAACCAACCTCACGGCGATTGATGTTATAACAGATTTTGGAGTAAGTTTTGTTAAGTTTTACGTTTCGACTGACGAAATTTTAGATGATACAGACATTTTATTAGGCGAGCAAGCTCAAATACCCGATTTGCCCGCCGGATTTTTATACCCAATTGTTCAAAGCCTTAGCCTTCCTGAATCTATGGCAGACGGAGAATATTATTTAATCACAGAATTAGATGCAGAAAATTTTGTAATCGAACAAAATGAAGACAATAATACAGAAGCAATATTTTTTGTAATTGGAGCAACAACTACCATGCAAGACCTAACAATTGGAACTGCGAATATCCAACCAACGCAAGCATTAGCCGAAGCTACTTTAAGCTCAAATATAGTAATTGAAACTATTAAGAAATTAGAAAACTGCACGAGTTCATTAAAATACTATTTCTCCGAAGACGAAAATTTCGACATAAACGACCAACTTCTAACAAGTTACGACTTTTTGTTGCCTTCTGCAAGAGGCTGGTTTGATATTTCTTTTGAAGATTTTACCTTACCAAATATTGAAGCTGGAAATTATTACATTATAGCGTATTTAGACCAAGAAAATTTGATAACGGAAGATGACGAAACAAACAATATGAAAATTTTTCCGATAGAAATTGTTGATGAAATAACACAAAAAACAGATTATACAGTATCATCGGCACAATTTCATAATCAAAATGATAACACTTTTAATGTAAATGAAAATTTTGAAATAAGACAAAGAATTACAAACATCGGAAACAGAGATGCTTACCAGCTTACAGAAGGCTCAGTTGTAAACTATTACCTATCCGATAACAATATTTTAGACGACAACGATATTATACTTAACGAGCCACAAAGTTTATTTGTGCCAGCTTTACCAATAAACGGATACTACGAAAGAACAGACCAATTAACTATCCCTGTGGTAGATGGAGGAAATTATTTTCTGATAACAAAAGCTGATGCTGACAACGAATTAGACGAAATTAACGAAGACAATAATTATTTTGCAATAGAACTCATTATTTTGAATCCAACAATATTAGTTGAGACAATAAATATTACGGGTGAAGGCAATATTTCGGAAATTACCGAACTTGGTGGAAATTTGCAAATAATATCCGAAATTTTACCCGCCAATGCTACCAATAATTCCGTTACTTGGAGTTTGTCGACCGGAGAAAATTATGCGTCAATAGACCAAAACGGATTACTAACCGCTATCGAAGTAGGGACAGTAACCGTTAGAGCAACAGCAAACGACCAAAGCGGAACTTATGGCGAAACAGATATTGAAATCTCAAATCAAGTTTCAATAAATTCCACAGAAAATCAAATTTCAATTTTTCCAAACCCTTCAAACGGAACATTCACAATTGCGAACAACGAATTGCAAATTAAGAATATTCAAATTATTGACATAACCGGAAAAGTTATTCATAACCAACAATTTGTAGTTCCCAGTTCGCAATTTTCAATTAAAGAAAATGGTATTTATTTTATTAAAATACAAACAGAAAAACAATTTTATACACATAAAATAATTATTAAGTAAAAATTTTGATTTATGAAAAAATTATCAATTATGCTTGTGGCAATATGTATTGTATTTACAAGCTTTGCACAAACTATAAAAGTGCATGAAAGTGAAATAACCCAAAAAGGCATAAATATTATGCCCGATGAAATGGGTTTTGTGCAAATGACCGAAGAATCTTATAACAAGATGCTTGCAGGAGAAGACATAAGTCCAAAGAAAAACGCCCCGCCCTACAAGGCTCAAATAGAGTTGTTTAGTGGATTTCCAGTATCTTTTGATGGTGCGTCTAAAAAAAATGCAGTTTATCTAAACTTAGACCAAGACCCCGAACTCGAAATGATTTATAGTGGTTTTCAACAATTGCATGCTTTCAACACAGATGGCTCAATAGTAGATGGCTGGCCTACAATAACAATGACCAATTATATAGAAACATCACTTACAGTAGGTGATATTACTGGAGACGGAGTTCCTGAAATTGTTGTTGCTACAAGAGAAAGCTCAAGCGGTTTCATTTATGCTTTTGACCTTACTGGTGTTGTGATTGATAATTTCCCAATAAACCATGGTTACAACGGTGGCGCGCCAACGTTATACGACATTGATGGAGATAATAAAAAAGAAATAATTGTCAGTAAACGCGTATATCCTACTGGTCAAATATTCATTTACAACGACGACGGAACCATTGTAGAAGGATGGGGAGCATCTGTTACAACTCCACACATTCCTACGGGTTCAATTTCTGTTGCAGATATTGACAACGACGGACAACCAGAAATTGTTGCCGCTTACTACGAAGGCGTAAAAGCCTTTGAACACGATGGCACAGAAATTTTTGATTTTGGATTACCCACCGGAATGTCTCTTTCGTATTCTTCGCCAGTAATAGCAAACATTGATGACACGCCAGAGAAAGAAATTGCCTTTGCAACTTGTTATGTACCAAATGTTTATGTGTTAGACAATACCGGAAATCCATATCAGGGCTGGCCACAAAGCACAGCTTGGAGTATGTATGCACATGTGTCTATTGCAGATATAAATCAAGATGGAACATTAGACGTATTTTGTGGAGACCAAATAATTGGAGCAGATAATTATTATATATATGGCTGGGACAAAGACGGAAATGAACTTAGTGGCTTCCCAATAGAAACAACTTGGGCAATCAATACCCAATTACTAATTGCCGATATTGACAACGACCAACAATTAGAAATTATTTCCGACGATAATTATATTTATACTGGAGCGTCAGGAAAATACCATGCCTACAATCACGATGGAACTCAAACCGAAGGCTGGCCAATTGATGTTTCTGGAGGCACATCTTTCTATAAATCGCCAACAATTTTTGATGCAGACATAGATGGAAATCTTGACTTTATGGGAGCTTGTGGTAATTCGTATAATACATATCCACATCTTTGGAAACTTAATGTTCCCGTTCCGGCAGCATATTTATTGCCACTTACTACTTCGCAATACAACTTGCAACGAACCGGAGAATATATTCCGGCAGAACAAGGAGAAATTCACACGGTAACTTTCAATGTATCAGGAGAATTAGAGCCAGCAATAACTCTAACCGGATACGGAACACAAACAGCAACTAATGGAACAACAACATTTGCTAATGTTACACAAACACCTGCGCCCGGAATATCATACACTGTTGAACTTGAAGGAACTCAAACTATTAATGATTTTGTTATTGTTGACGGAAACGAAACAGTAAATATTTATTTGGCTCCAGTAAATATTTCTGAAATCGAAAATACTATTTCAATTTATCCAAACCCTTCAAACGGAACGTTTACAATTCAAAACAACGAATTACAAATTA
>JAOZMU010000368.1 GCA_029934165.1 Bacteroidales bacterium | reverse complement strand
TTTAAAATCGGAACTGCCTTTGCGTATTACCTTTTTTTGTTTCATTTTTATTTACTCAAGTTTCTGACTTCGCCATTACATCCTGATATTTAACACATTGCAAAGAACTCAAAAAACGATATGCTTCTGTAAAGTCGTATGTGTCAATGTCTTAAAGCTCAAATGAAAATTTTTCTGCATTAAGCACTCATACAAAAGTTTTTACTTATTTGCATGTCTGTAATTTGCTGATAGTTCGAGTTTTACAGAATTGCGTAAGCAACACTAATTAGGTCTTAGACCTTATTTTGTCTTCAAGTTGGATGAAAATTTACAAGGAATAATTTGAGGGCACCAAACACTTTGGATTGTTCCATTTATGCTGCCATTTTTCAATTGGAATTACTGTGTTTTTCCAGTCAAGAAAATTTCCCGATATATCGGTCTTGATTTTCCAAAGCTCGCCATCAATAACAGCTTTTTTGATTATATCAATCAATTCATTATCAGGAGTATTCAAGTTTTTGCTTCCAAACAAAATTCCTATTTCGTTGTTTTTCAAATCCATCAAACCAGCAATATAATCAGGAATTATACCGTCTTCTTTTTGCTGTTTTTTATATTGGTATTTATTGCCCGCCTCGTGTGCCACGCCAAAAGTACGCGCTTTTTTTGTTCCGATTTTCTGAGTAAGACAAGCCATCCAATAGCAATGACGAAAGGCATCAACTTGTCCACCAGCATGATTTCCGTCTAAATGTTTGTCATTCACCATTTCTAACGCAATTTCCACTACTTTTTGCGTAACACTCCTTGCACGAAATGCCGCAATTGGATGCAATAAAATCCACCATTGCTCTGGTGGAGTAAGATTTAAAAATTCGCGAATAATTTTCATCTTCGTTGATGTAATTAATTGATTATCAAACAAGTTAAAAAGTTTATTTATAAAAACCTTGCTGTGCAATACAAATTACTTTGTCAGTAATTTATCGGCAATAAATTTACCAGTATAAGATTGCGTACATTTTGCAATCTCTTCGGGAGTTCCCTCGGCAATTACACAGCCACCCAAATCTCCGCCTTCTGGTCCAAGGTCGATAATCCAATCTGCCGATTTGATAATCTCGGCATTATGTTCAATCACAACAACTGTATGTCCTCTGTCTAACAGTGCATTAAAAGCAATAAGTAGTTTTCTTATGTCGTGAAAATGTAAGCCAGTTGTTGGTTCATCAAAGATGAATAACATTTGTTTTTGTTCGTGTTCCTTTGCAAGAAACGATGCCAGTTTTATTCTTTGACTTTCGCCACCACTCAGAGTACTAGAGGGTTGCCCTAGTTTTACGTATCCAAGTCCTACTTTTTCGAGTAGCTTTATTTTTTCATTGATACGCTTTGGCAAAGCCTCATTTGTTTGCTCGAAAAAATCAATTGCCTCATCGACAGTCATATCGAGAAGCTCGAAAATGTTTTTATTGGCAAATTTAACATCTAACACCTCGTCTTTAAATCGTTTTCCGTTGCAACTTTCGCATATTAACGTAACATCTGCCATAAATTGCATTTCTACTTTTATGAAACCATCGCCTTGGCACTCATCGCAACGTCCACCTTCGACATTGAAGGAAAAATGTCCCGGCTTGAAACTGTTGATTTTAGCTGCTTGTTGTTGCGAGTAGAGTTTTCTTATGTCGTCGTAAGCCTTTATGTAAGTAACTGGATTTGAGCGCGATGAACGCCCAATCGGATTCTGGTCAACAAACTCAACCTCGTCTATTTGTTTTATTGAGCCAGAAATTTTCTCGAAACTGCCCAAACGTTGTGATTGACCGTAAATCTCGCGGCTCATGCCTTGAAACAAAACATCGCGAACTAACGAAGATTTTCCTGAGCCACTTACGCCCGTAACAACCGTCAAAATATTTAGCGGAAATTTTACCGAAACATTGTCGAGGTTATTTTCCGTAGCATTTTCGACATGAATAAACCGATTCCAAACGCGCCTATGTTTCGGTACGGTAATTTCCATTTTGCCGGATAAATATTTTGTTGTCAGGCTATTAGGGCTTTTTAGTAAATCGCTTAAAATACCGTCCGAAACAACTTCGCCCCCGTTTCTACCAGCTTCTGGTCCGATGTCAATTATTTGGTCGGCAGTACGTATTATGTCCTCGTCATGCTCGACAACTACCACCGTGTTTCCCAAGTCTCTAAGGTCTTTCAACACCTTAATAAGTCGCATTGTGTCGCGCGGATGCAAGCCAATACTTGGTTCGTCCAAAATGTACAACGAGCCAACCAAGCTACTTCCCATCGAAGTTGCAAGATTTATCCGTTGCGATTCGCCCCCAGAAAGCGATGACGATAATCTATTGAGTGTCAGGTAATTCAATCCAACATCTTGCAAAAAAATCAGCCGGCTATTAATTTCTATCAACAATCTTTTTGCGATTTTTTGCTGATGAGTAGAAAGTTCTAATGTGTCGAAAAATGCCTTTAAATCGGAAATTTGCATTAAAACAAGCTCATGAATAGACATTCCGCCAACTTTGACATTTTCGGCTTCTTTTTTCAGTCTTGTTCCTCGGCACGATGGGCAAATTGTTTTTCCGCGATAGCGCGAAAGAATAATACGGTATTGTATTTTGTGTTTATCTTGTTCTATTAAGTTAAAAAACGAATGCAGTCCGGTGAAATACTCATTTCCTTTCCATAGTAATTCCTTTTCTTTTTGCGATAATTTAAAATAAGGACGATGAATAGGAAAATCGAATTTTTCGGCTGTGTCAATCAGCTTATTTTTAAACATTTGCATTTTTTCGCCACGCCAACAAGCAATAGCATCGTCAAAAATTGATTTCGATTTATTGGGAACTACCAAACTTTCATCTATACCAAAAATACGCCCAAACCCTTCACAGTCAGGACATGCGCCAAGCGGATTGTTAAAGCTGAACATATTAACTGTTGGCTCTTCAAATATTTCGCCGTCAGCCTCAAAGCGGTTAGAAAACGTCCGTAGCGATTCCTTTTTTTCGCCTAAAACTCTAATAACACATCTACCATTTCCCTCAAAGAAAGCAGTTTGCAACGAATCGCCCATACGTGAAATAGTGTCATCGTCTTCTGAAATACTCAGCCTATCTATGACAATATTTATTTTACTCCTATCTGTTTTTTGG
Organism: Bacteroidales bacterium; assembly: GCA_029934165.1. Lineage (GTDB taxonomy): Bacteria > Bacteroidota > Bacteroidia > Bacteroidales > JAOZMU01 > JAOZMU01. The sequence continues at coordinate 1,254 of JAOZMU010000368.1, read as the reverse complement.
GGTTTCCTGTCAAGAAATTCTTGAATTTTTATTATCGAACTTTCGGTTTTTGTTTTTTGAATTTCAATGCGCGAATATCCCTGCTGCATAAGTATTTGCAAATGTTCTTCGCAAGTTCGTTCTGGGTGTTTAACAATTGGAGAGAGGATAATTGCCTTTGTTTTTTGCGGAAATGAGCATAAATAATCAATCACATCTGAAACTGTGTCGCGGTAGACAATTTGGTTGCTTTTTTGCGAATACGTTATCCCTACCCTAGCAAAGAGCAATTTCATGTAGTCATAAATCTCTGTAGAAGTGCCAACAGTCGAGCGCGGATTACGTGTATTTACTTTCTGTTCAATGGCTATTGCTGGTGGAATTCCCTTAATATAATCTACTTCCGGCTTCTGGATTTTACCTAAAAACTGACGAGCGTACGATGATAAACTCTCAACATAACGCCGTTGTCCTTCGGCATATAACGTATCGAAAGCTAACGATGATTTCCCAGAGCCACTTAAACCAGTGATTACCACCAGTTTATCTCGTGGTATGTTTAGGTCAATATTTTTCAGATTGTGAACTCTAGCACCTTTGACCAAGATGTGCGAAAATTCGTTTATTTCCTTGCTTTTTTTTTTGCTGTTTTTCATTTTTCCTTACTTTTGTAAACTGTTATTTGTTTTTGATGTGAAACGCCAACTTAAATATAAGTAGGTACGTAAAAACAACAGACACTATTTTATTTGTTATTAGCTTGAGTGTCAATATAATACATTTCATTTCATAATTGAAAGCACTATAAGTTTATCTACAAAGTTCTATATTTTTTAGAAAATAGAAACGATTTTACACTGTTTTTTGCTCTTTAGTTTTTTAGTAAGTAAATACGGAAAGACAATCGACACTTTTAAGGCTGTTATCAACTTATGTGTCAATACAATACGCTTCACGATAAATAGCACAATGAGCTTTAATTTACTAAAAACAATATCGCCAAAAACTTTTCGTTATTAAACTAAAGGGAAATTAAGTGCCATGCACTTTTTAATATTGAGACAACGATTTACTATTTGACTGAAAATCAGCAACAAACAGCAAATAATTGTATAGGTTAATTTAATCTTCGTCATAATGTCAAAAACAAATTATAAATTACGTCTTAGCTGTTAATTAGTAACTTAGTAATGGAAAATTAATAATTTTGCTTACGCCTGATTTATTAGACTTTGGACAAAATTATTAAAACTAATAAATAATAATCAATTAATA
>JAOZMU010000367.1:2621-4451 GCA_029934165.1 Bacteroidales bacterium | reverse complement strand
GTTGTTAATTCACAGCTTAAACGTTTCATAAAAAATAGGTCTAAGACCTTATTATCATTTTATATCTAAATTTGAAATATCCTGTATTTGGACATTTTCATGATAATTAATGGCTTAGAAAAAGTCAATTTATTACAAATAAACAGTGTCGTTTATTAAAATAAAAACAGGTTGTTCCGTTTCCGAAACAACCTGTTTATAAGACACTTAAAAGTTCAATAATTAATTAAAACCTTTCGATTTTTTGAATTTTCCTTTCCGAACACTTTTCCGCCCTACTAAAACACTAACACAGCCCTCAACGGAATTGTCTCCCGCAGGTACTACCACTTCGATAATATAACGTCGTGTTTTTTTCTGCTGTATTTGCCAGAATTTTTTATCCGTATTTTTAACACTATTAAAAACAATCTGTTCTCTTTTTATTCGTCGCGAATGCCAAGTTGTGTCGTAATTAACGATGGTTTCGTAACGTTCTATTTTATAAACTGGTTCGCCAGTGTCCCAGTCTGCCATTGGTTCTCCCCACTCGTCTATTTCTTGCACCAACTCGCCGTTTGCGTCTTTGGCATAAATAGGCTCTTCGATTTCTTCTTTGACAACTTCTTCTTCGTTGAAAAATCGCTCGGTAACTCTATTTTCGGCAATTATCTTATAGCTGACATTGCCAAGTTTCGGGTCAAAACAAATTAACACGCGATTTTCTTTTCTGCCATAAACAACAACCGAAGTTCTTGCTGTGTCTCCTGGTGCCAAAAGTGCGTAACTAGATTGACTTCTATAGTCAAAATTTTCTCCCAAGTCGTTATCATTGCAAAATAATCCTGGCGAACAATCCTGAGCATACAATCCGGTCGATACGAATAATAAGACTAATACAAAAATGGTTTTTGCTTTTCCTGCTTTCATATATGTGTTTTTTTTATGAGTTCCAAAAAGAACTTAGTTAATAAATTCATTTCGCAATTTGGATATTTTTATAGTTACCTCCTCAAACTGTTCTTTTGTTATAATTGTTTCCTCATCGTTGTCATAAAGTTTTTCGTAGCTGGCATAAATACTCTCAAGCCCAGATATAAGTTTTTTTATGTCGTCATTTTTCTTGGCGTTTTTTCTCAGGTAATCAATCAAATTTTCGAGCGCGAAATGTTGCTCGGCAATCCGAATAACCACTTCGTTTTCTTGCGAAAACTTATTAACAGAACCGATGGCAATGTACACACTTTCTACCCAAGCACCAGCCAAAACAAAGGCAAGTACGTCTGTTTTTCCCTCAGCTTCAAGGTAGTTACATGCTTTCCAATAGGCATCTGCACTAATTTCGTACAACGAATCGGTGTTGTTTTCGTTCTGTTCGACACGTTTTGTTATTATTTCATCAAAACCCTCGGCAAGCCCCATTTCATCAGCTATCAATTTGGTAGCCTTGAAATAAGAAATTCCTTCCTGAACTTTTTCGTACATCGTGCAATATGCTAAATCGCTGGCAAATACGCCAAGATTAATTGCCTTTTTGACAGATGTGTTGTACTTAGACTGGTTACTTGGCGTGTTGAGCACTTGCCCGTTAAAAGCCACTTCGCTTTGGCGCATAAATTCGTAGAGTTCAACTGGTGAGGGAACTTTGTACGTTGTTTTCAGTACATTGCTCTCTGTTTCAGTGTTTGCGCTGCTGTCTTGTGTTTCTTCTGTTTCTTCGTTAGTCGGGTTGGTACAAGATGTTGCTGCACCAATAGCAACAAAAACTAACAAGAAAATCTTTAAAACCCATTTTGTGTTCATAAGAATAGTTTTTTTAATATTATCGATTTCTTAACAAAGATAATCAAA
>JAOZMU010000367.1:0-2611 GCA_029934165.1 Bacteroidales bacterium | reverse complement strand
CAAAAACTTAACCACTTTGAACACTTTTTACCAATATTTATACAGTCTGATTCATACAATTATTAAAAGAACGTCTGTTTAGAAATAGGCTTTTCATTGTTTTTTTATCCATCGCCTACCATATTTCAAATTAATTATTCCTTATTTGTTCTACAAATATCGCGCAAAACTTGGTACAATGCTAAACAAATTTTCCGGTATTTTTTCAGTAGTATTACCCGAAACATTTTTTTTATCAATCTGCCGAATTGTCATACAAACTGTCAATAATTCTTCAGAATTACTCCAAAAAATGTCAATTTATCCTAAAAAATAGCTGCAAATCGAATGGCATAAAGATTGATTAATGAAAAAACCGAGAGCAACTAAACTAAAATGTGTTACGTAAAATTTATTTCTACTAAGTGCCTTGCACTTTTTAATATTGAGATAAATATTTGCTATTTAACTGATAAACAGCAAATAAAGGCACAAGTTTATTTGTTTGAGTCAAAATTTAAAAACAATCGAAGTATAACAAATATTTTTATTTTAGAACAATGGGAAAAATAATAGGAATTGATTTAGGTACTACCAACTCTTGCGTGGCAGTAATGGAAGGCAACGAGCCAGTAGTTATTCCGAACAGCGAAGGAAAAAGGACAACACCTTCTGTAGTGGCTTTTGTTGACAAAGGCGAAAGAAAAATTGGCGACCCTGCAAAGCGTCAGGCGATTAGAAACCCAACACGAACAGTTTCGTCTATCAAACGTTTTATGGGCGAAACTTTCGACAAGGTGGCAAAAGAACGTAGCCGTATGCCTTATACAGTTATCCAAGGCAGAAATAATACTCCTCGTGTCAAGATTGACGACCGCGAATATTCGCCACAAGAAATTTCGTCTATGGTCTTGCAAAAGATGAAAAAAACTGCCGAAGACTATCTTGGACAAGAAGTTACAGAAGCAGTAATCACTGTTCCAGCATATTTTTCGGACTCTCAACGACAAGCCACTAAAGAGGCAGGCGAAATTGCTGGTTTGAAAGTTCGCCGTATCATCAACGAGCCAACAGCAGCGTCTTTAGCGTATGGTCTTGACAAGAAAAACAGCGATATGCGCATTGCCGTTTTCGATTTAGGTGGAGGTACTTTTGATATTTCTATCCTTGAACTTGGCGAAGGCGTTTTTGAAGTAAAATCTACGAATGGCGACACACATCTTGGCGGCGACGATTTTGACCAAGTAATTATTGACTGGCTTGCAAACGAGTTTAAAAGCGGCGAAGGAATCGACCTGCGAAAAGACCCGATGGCAATGCAACGCTTGAAAGAAGCATCTGAAAAAGCAAAAATAGAACTTTCCAGCTCGACAAGCACAGAAATCAACCTGCCTTACATTATGCCTGTTGATGGAATCCCTAAACACTTAGTAAAAACTCTTACTCGCGCAAAGTTTGAACAATTGGCAGACAGCCTAATTCAGGCAACGATAGAACCTTGTCGTTCGGCACTTAACGATGCAAGTTTTACATCGGCAGACATAGATGAGGTAATCCTTGTTGGAGGTTCGACACGTATTCCTGCTATCCAAAACGTAGTAGAAAAATTCTTTGCCAAAAAACCATCAAAAGGCGTAAATCCAGATGAGGTTGTTGCAGTAGGTGCAGCAATTCAAGGTGGCGTATTGACAGGTGAGGTAAAAGACGTACTTTTACTAGATGTTATTCCACTATCTTTGGGTATCGAAACAATGGGGCGTGTTATGACTAAGCTAATTGAAGCTAACACAACTATCCCAACGAAAAAAACTGAAACGTTTACCACAGCTACTGATAATCAGCCTTCTGTAGAAATTCATATCTTACAAGGCGAGCGTCCAATGGCATCGGACAACAAAACAATTGGTCGCTTCCATTTAGATGGCATTCCGCCAGCACCACGCGGCGTACCACAAGTCGAAGTTATATTTGACATTGATGCAAACGGTATTTTGCATGTTTCGGCAAAAGACAACGCAACAAACAAGGAGCAAAGCATTCGTATTGAAGCTTCGTCTGGCTTGACAGATGCCGAAATCGACCGCATGAAACGCGAAGCTCAAGATAATGCCGACTCGGACTCAAAAGTAAAAGAACGAGTTGACAAAATGAACGCTGCCGATGGTATGATTTTCCAAACGGAAAAACAACTAAAAGAATTTGGCGATAAAATTCCTGCCGACAAAAAAGTTCCTATCGAAGAAGCCCTTGCAAAACTAAAAGAGGCACACAAAGCAGAAGATATTGAAGCGATTGACAAAGCTACGGAAGAACTAAATAAGGTTTTCCAAGCAGCATCGCAAGACATGTACAACGCAAGCCAAGAGCAACAAAACCAATCGAATCCTACTGATGGAAATCAGCAAGAAAATCCATCAAGCAACGGAAAAAAAGGCGACGACGAAGTAACAGATGTCGATTTTGAAGAAGTAAAATAAATTGAATTTGCGAATTATTAATTACGAATAGGCTTATGCCTGATAATATTTATGTTACAAAATTTACTTTTCAAATAGCATAAAATTTTTACTTAGTAAAGTGAATTTAATAAAGTAAGCCATTAAAATTCCTAACTAAAACTAAATCAGGCGTA
>JAOZMU010000366.1 GCA_029934165.1 Bacteroidales bacterium | reverse complement strand
TGAAAAACGACAATAAACAGAAAATAATGGTATAGATTTATTTTGGCTTTGTTCTAACAATAAATTAACAACCTTTTAACATCTTGGTTTGCAACCTTTTAGTTTTATTTGCATTTTTATTTAGGAATTTTTAAAAAAAAGGATATAGAAATAATTGCAAAAAACAAAAAAATATTTTTCCTTTGGAACTTTGCCCGAAAATATTCGTATAATATACTATGTGAGTAATAAGTATATTTTGAAATGTCTGTTTATTTTCCAGATAACATATATTTACACTTGTTATTCAACAGAGTACATTTTTTCCTGATTTATTTTCCGGGTAGATTGTAATAAGAAATAAATTGTAATAAGCCTTATATTTAAAAGCACTTCGTTATTTTGCGCATCAACACGAACCAAAACCTGATTATATGAGACAACTGAAAATTACAAAATCCATTACCAACCGCGAAAGCGCATCTCTTGATAAGTATTTGCACGAGATTGGGAAAGAGCGTCTTCTTACGGTTGAACAAGAAGTAGATTTAGCTCAGAAGATTAAAAAAGGAGACCGATTGGCGTTAGAAAGATTGACAAAAGCAAATCTTCGCTTTGTAGTTTCAGTTGCAAAACAATATCAAAATCAAGGTCTTAGCCTACCAGATTTGATTAACGAAGGAAATTTGGGTTTGATAAAAGCTGCCTCAAAGTTTGATGAGACTCGTGGTTTCAAGTTTATTTCGTATGCTGTTTGGTGGATTAGACAGTCTGTCTTACAGGCACTTGCGGAACAATCGAGGATAGTGCGTTTGCCACTGAACCAAGTTGGCTCGCTGAATAAAATCAACAAAGCGTTTGCAAAACTGGAGCAAGAATTTGAGCGCACTCCTACTCCATCGGAACTGGCTAAAACTATGGGTATTCCGCGTGAAAAAATTCGGGATACCATCAATATTTCAGGACGACATATTTCGATGGATGCACCAATCAAAGATGATGAAAAAAAAATTATTCTTGATATGCTGCCCATCGAAGGTGTAAATACTGATAATAATTTAATGCTGGAATCGCTAAATAGGGAGATTGAGCGCGCACTTTCGACCTTGACGTGCCGAGAAAAAGACATAATAAAATTTTCTTTTGGTATTAATACGGAAGAATTAACACTAGAAGAAATTGGGAGTAAATTTACATTAACACGTGAGCGCGTGCGTCAGATACGCGAAAAAGCTATCAAGAGACTACGTCATTCTTCGCGGAGCAATTTATTGAAACCATTTTTGGGATAAAATTGCTACATGGAATAATAAATTTTGGAATCCAATCGAAAGATTGGATTTTTTTTAATTTACTCATACATAGGCTTTTACGCACTTACTCATACAAAAGTTTGCAAACAAAAAAATCGCTCTTATGCTAAAAAAACTACTCTGGAAAAACAACTCAAAAATGCAGCTTATAGGTGCATTTGGTGGCTCTCTCGTTGGATTTATTTTGCTATTGGGGTCGCTGCAAATATTTTTTGATATTAACTCTATTTTCAATACACACGAAAATTTAATAAACCCTGATTATATTGTCATCAACAAAAAAGTTTCTGTTTTAAACACCATCACACAAAACCGTAATAGCTTTTCGGACAAGGATATAGCAGATTTAAAATCGCAAAATTTCATTGAGGCAGTAGCACCATTTGTGTCAAATCAATTCAGGCTGAGTGCAAATACTGGTCGTGGTGGTAATATTCCGTATTTTCGTACGGAGTTATTTTTTGAGGCAATACCAGATAACTATCTGGATACCAAGATAGCAGAATGGCATTGGAATGACAGTAGCGATGTAATACCAGTAATTTTACCCAAAGACTATATCAATTTATACAATTTCGGGTTCGCCGAAAGCCAAGGATTACCGCAAGTCTCCAACGATATGTTAAGTATTTTCAGATTTAATATTGTCATCAAAGGAAAGGGTAAAATCGGACGCATGAAGGGCAAAATTGTCGGCTTTTCGGACAGGGTGAACTCCGTATTAGTGCCACAAGTATTTTTAGACTGGGCAAATATTACCTACGGAGACGACATTAAATTTCAGCCTTCGCGTCTGATAATCATAGCAAAAGACCCATCGTCGCCTGAATTGCAAAAATACTTAGAAAGAAATAATTACGAAACAAACTCAGAAAAATTGCGCAATAGCAAACTAAATGCCATACTCCGTATTATTCTTGGCATTGTAGCAATTGTCGCATTCATTATCATCGGGTTGGCATTTATGATTTTTATTCTCGGTTTTCAACTCATCATCACTCGCTCCGAAAATAAGCTCCGAATCCTTCTTAATTTAGGATTCAAATATCTCAAATTAAGCAAATTATACATTCAATATTTTCTGATAATAGTCATACTCATAAACATCGTATCTGTTCTTACTTTGTTTATTCTCAAACACTACTTATTCAATTTTATGACTAATTCCGGATTTGGCATAGACTCTGGAGTCAACTGGATAGTTTTTCTTATAGGATTTTTGCTTAGTACGCTACTTGTGGGTATAAATTCTTTGTTTATTATCCGACAAATCAAAAAATTAGCATAAACTAACATTTTGATAAACACATAGTGCTATTTACAAGGAACGTATTAGCCTGAATATAAACTACATACATTTCCAAATAAATAGCACTGCGTGTAAAAATAGATTTCTGTAAATCTATTTTTGGGTTGTGGCTTTTAGCTGCCCAATTAATCCGATTGCGTTTGTTGTTTGCCATTCGGCGGTTACTTTTCCGTCTTTCACTTCTCTTATGAATTGTCCCGACGCAAAAACACGTTTATTAGTTGCCGGGATTTTGAAAAACTCTCCCGTATGTGTCATTGCATTGGTATAATCCACTGATACTAAATCGCCTTCTGCAATAACTCTGAGGAATTTCATATCCATATCAGTCATAGCTCCACACAGTACATTTTTCATAAAACCGATATATTGCTGCTTGTTAATTGGGTCTGCACCATCGCCGGTATATGTAAAATCGTTGGCAAGCAAGGCATCAACTTTGTCCCATTCGCCGTTCATAATTGCTTTTGATACTCCCAAACAAATTTCTTTGTTTTTCTCTAGTTGCTCATTTTTCATCTGATACTCCTTTTTTAGATTTGTTAGTAAACTGTCCGAATTATTGTCGTTTTTTTCGTGCGCACAATCTCCACAAGATGCAATAAAAAACACCCCGCTTACTATTAAAGCAAACATTAAAAAACTAAAAAACCTTGATTTTCGGCTTCCACAATGTTTCTGTTTCTCGCCGTTAGATTTGCATTTTCTCTCTTTTGTCATAATTGAATAAAGTTAAATACTTAAAAATTAAAATTATAGAACAAAAGTACTTCAAGAGAATCAAACGGACTTGTGATTTTCGGACTAAAAACTGTGATTTTCGGACATCTAATTTTACAAGCGCAAAAGCATAGTCAAATTCCTAACTTTTGTCAGGAGAAATCAAGCGATATTTTTGGGCAATTTTCTGACATTTGTTTTTTATAGGCTGAAGGCGATAATTTATTTAGCTTTTTGAAAAAGTAATTAAAATAGTCTGGCGAGCTGAAATTCAATTCATAAGCTATTTCCTTAATGCTTTGTTTTGAGTGAATTAACAATCTAATTGCTTCGGCATTAATTCTATAGTGAATAATTTGTTTGGGTGTAACATTAATAATTTGACGCGTAAGACGGTTTAATGCCTTAGTAGAAAGTCCTATTTTGTTGGTATAAAATTCTATGTTATGATTATTTTTAAATTCCTTGTTTACCAGATTTGTAAATTTAAGAAGATTATCATCTGTCAGTTGTCCAACAAAGTTATTATTTGTAATATTTCTGTGTATGTATTTGATTATCAGCGCAGTTTGCAGATAAACAATTTCATCTGACGATATATTATTCAACAAAATTTCAGTTTCAATCTGCTGGATATAAAATTCCAATTTATTAAAAATTTGTTTGTCTGTATCTGTTTTTACAATCCCAGTAAACGGACAAAACACTTGAAATGAATGAATTAAAAAAATATCTCTCGCCTGTTTATCAAATTCGACACACCAACCTTTTGAGTTTTCTGCAATATCCTCAAGTTTTATAGTTGATAAAATAGGGAAATTTACTACCGAAAATTTACTTATTTCGGTTTCTTTATTGTTGATTTTTATTTTTCCCTCCGCATTTTCAAAAAATATCAAATACGAAATCATTTTTTTTGTTTCCAAAGTTAGTTTTCCCAACTCATCTGAGCATGAAAACTTTGTTGTTTTTATTTTGTTTTTCATTATTTTCGTCTTGTTTTTTAAAAGTGTAAAGTTTATCTGAAACATACCAAAATTCCAGATAGTCCCTACATAATGGTGTTGGTATGCTAATTTTTACTGTATTTGTAAAAATATTTAAAATTTACTTCCAATGCAAGAAAAAATAATTGATTTA
>JAOZMU010000365.1 GCA_029934165.1 Bacteroidales bacterium | reverse complement strand
ATAAGAATATTTCTTTTCGATGTGAATTGATTTTTTTTGTCCAAAGTCTAATATTGAACTATCCGAAAAAGACGAACAAATTTTCACAATAGCAAAACAACAAAGTTTTGAGATAAAAATTTTGAATATCAATATTATACTCGAAATGTTGGACAAACATTTTTCGGAAAAATTAAGTTCTCGTTTACCTGTTATTGCAATTTATTCAATTTACGAGATTTTAATACCAATTTTAAAACGATATAATAATAAAAAATTAGTAACACTTCAAGTCCATACCTCGTCTGACAAACACGGATATGGAGATATTGAAATTTATGATAAAAATAATAATCCTTTTGAAATAGTTGAAATAAAACACAATATTCCAATAAGTGATGATTTAATTTTTGATATTGTTAAAAAAACACAAAACACAAAAATAAATCGTTATTATATTTTAACAACATTCAAAAAATGTTTTAAAAATAAAGAAATAGAAAAGTCTGTAAATGAATTTATTATGCAGATAAAATATGAAAAGAAGATTGATATTATTGCAAATGGTATTCTAACAACATTGAAATATTATTTGCGTTTTATTGATGATTACAGCTTTTTTATAGAAACTTACACAAGTAATCTAATAAATGATGCAAAGAATTCTACTGAAATAAAATCTTTTCATATCAAAAAATGGACAAAAATATTGAAAGAATACAATGCTACATGATGAAAAAGAAACATAACATTGTGCTGGTTGTCAGTGGCTTGTAAGTTTTGGCTTGCGATTTTTCGCTATGCTCAAAACCGCAAGCCAAAACTTACAAGCCACCGCCACCAAGCAGTTACCGATAGTGGTGTTAATTTACTTCTATTATTTTTACTTAATGAAAAAAACCGTCCTTGTTTTTATTGATTGGTATATGCCGGCTTTCAAGGCTGGTGGACAAATTCCGTCTGTGGCAAATATTATTAATTTATTAAAACAAGATTTGGCATTTTCTGTCATCACTTCGGATAGAGATTCTGGCGATTTGACTAAGTTTAGAGATATTGTTACAGATAAATGGATTGAGAATTTTGACACTGATATTAAATATTTGTCTCCTGGTATTTTTCGTGTACGACAAATTTTTAGTACGCTCAAAACCCGACCAGATATTGTATATTTGAATAGTTTTTTCTCTTTCTATTTTACGATAATTCCTTTAGTTTTCACCAAAATATTAAGCAAAAAAACAAAAATTATTTTGGCACCACGCGGAATGCTAGGCACAGAAGCGTTGAATATTAAAAGTAAGAAAAAGAGGTTTTTTATAAAAATTGCAAAGTTCTTAGGGCTTTATTCAAATATCGTTTGGCACGCCTCTAGTAGCGTTGAAACTCAGGAGATTAAGGCAATATTCGGCGAAAATATTTTCGTAAAGGAAGCGATTGATATTTCGTTAATTCCGGATTTTGACATTACGCAAAAAAACGTAAAAAGAAAAAACGCTGCGCATTTCTTCTTTTTGTCTCGTATTTGCAGAAAAAAAAACTTGAAAGATGCCATCAAATTTTTTGAAAACATTAAGGGCAACAATGTTTGTTTTGATATTTATGGACCGATTGAAGATAATGATTATTGGGACGAATGTTTAGTTGAGATTTCAAAAATAAAAAGTGTAACAATCAATTACAAAGGATTATTGGTTAATAATCAAATAGTTAGTAAGCTAAAAGATTACCACTTTATGTTATTACCAACGATGAATGAAAACTACGGACACGTCATTGCGGAGGCTTTGTCCATTGGTTGCCCTGTCATTATTAGCACAAACACTCCATGGCGAAACCTCGAAAAAAGTGGTGTCGGTTGGGATATTCCTCTGGAAAAGCCTGAATTATTTATTAATGTTATAAATAACTGTATTTCAATGGATAACGTTGAGTTTTCCAACTTATCCAACCGAGCAGTTTCTTATGTAAAAACCAAGGTTTTTTCGCCTGAAGTTATTGCTGACAATAAGAGTATATTTGAAGTGCTGTAATATTTACGTATGGTGTCTGTAAAATACCTGTATGTATTGCCTATTTGAATTCAAAATTCATAAACGCCTCCCTGATTTCTTCAACAGGAATATCCGATAAATAAAGAGCTAAAGTTGCAGCAAGTACGCTTTCAAACTTATATTTAAAGGTTAATTTATTAACAAACGGAATTTCGTTCAAATCAACAACTTCAGCCTGCCTAACTTTGTCAATAACAGACACTTTAGTACCATCTAACACAGCGGCAATTCCTTTTTTGTTAACGTGTTCTTTAATTCGTGTATTTAGCGGACTTTGTGAAAAAATAGCCAATTTTGTAACTACGCGCTCTTTCATTGCATAAACGGCATCATCATCAGCGTTTAGAACTGCAAATCCTTCTTCGTTTACTTGTTCCGAAACCACCGATTTTGCGTAGGAAACATCGTCAATATCAAAGATATGGTCATATTTATAATACTCCATTTTAGATTCGGTCAGCGATATGACAATTCCGAAATCTGCGTATTCATACCCAAGTCCGGATTCGAGAATACTTTCAACCGTCGTTTCCAATATTGCACATTCAACAGTAGGGTCTTTTAGCGGAATTTGAACACTTGAAGAATTTGTCATATCCTTGTTTGTCAGGCAATTACCACTATAAAACAAGCCGTTCCGGTTTACCATGCCAGTACGAATACCTCTCGCCCTAAGGCAGTTTTCTATCAACATACACGTAAGTAGTTTTCCACCGGAACCTGTAACAGAATAAATAGGTATTTTAGATGGCTGGTTGTTAGGGAATAACATATCGACAAATTGCCGTTGAACGTATCTTTTTGTGCCTTCGGTCGGGTTAAAGTGCATTCGGAAATCCGGCGCAGCACTTACTTCTATTATTTTGCCGCTTGTTTCATTTATTGGTTTTGAAATATCATCTGTAATAAAATCTATGCCAGCAACATTTAGGCATAATAAATTGCTAATTCGCTCTGCGACAAACTTATTGTATGGATGAACCAAGTCCGTAACATCTAAAGACGCACCTCCAAGACGCATACTTCCAGAGTTTTTCAGATACAATTTGTGTCCTATATCAATGATGCTATCCAATGTAAAACCTTCAATTTCAATAATATTTTGTGTGTTTTTATCTATCTCAACTTTTGTAAGTGCGCCTTTGTCGCCAAATTCGCGCATTGGATTAGAATTGAGTATATCTACTAATTCTTTGACCGACCTTTTTCCATCGCCGATAATATACGGAGCTTTTAAATGAACTGCTGCAACAAACTTAAAATCAATGATTAAGATACGGTACGTATTGCCAGGTATATATTCCTGAACTATAACATCTTTATCAATATCCGCAGCCCAAGAAAATGCTTTGCGTATATTTTCTTCGGTTTTTATTTCAATACTCATATTTCTTTTTTGGTCGTCAACGGAGGGTTTTATAACCAGTGGTTTTTTTAGTTTTGCGAAAAAACTTATCGCATCGTCAACGTTTTTGGTTATAATTCGCTTAGGCACAGGAAGTCCAAACTCCTCAAGTAGTGATGTTGTTCTATATTTATTATCGACAGTTTCAGCACCAATCAAGCTCGTTTGTTCAGTAACCGTTGCCCTGATAATTCGCCGATAAACCCCAGTACCAAGCTGAACCTGATTGTATTTATCAATTCTCATGTACGGGATACCTCTTCGTTCTGCCTCATTTACAATGGCTTGCGTACTTGGACCAAGTAGCCGCTTTTCACGTATGAATACTAGGTTAGTAATTACTTGAACTATGTCAAAAGGCTGATTTGTAAGGATAGAATTTAGTAAGTTGAAAGCTGCTTTCCCAGCATAAATACCAGCCATTTCATCTACGTATCTAAAAACAACATTGTAAACTCCTTGCGTTTTTGTCATACGTGTTTTTCCGAAACCCACGTCCATTCCAGCAAGGTTTTGTAGCTCAATAGCCACGTGTTCCATAATGTGTCCGAGAAGAGTACCATTTTTAACTCTTATGAAAAAACCGCCAGGCTTACCAACCGAGCAAAAATGCTCTTGTAGAGAAGGAAGCATAGCTTGCAGTTTCTCAAAAAATCCTTCAATTTCGTTTGAAAAAACTTCGTCAAATTGTCCTAAATTTACTCTGAAACGAACTATCGGACCGCCGCTAAAATAATTTGCACCGTAAAGAGTTTCTATATTTTCAATTACTAATGGCTTGGTTGTCAAGTGATAATCGTATAATTCGCTTAGGTTTATCATATAATTTAAGTTTGAGTGCCGTTTGGTGGGTTTGGAGTGATTATTTAATTGAATTTAGGGTTGCAAATTTAATATAATTAAGTAGGATTTGTTCATAAAAATCAATTCACATTGAAAAGAAATATTCTTATGGTTTTTTTATGGGCGGCTCAAGGGCTTTCCGCTTGTAGTTGCCTTGTGCCTTGCGTTTTTGGCAAAAGCGGTT
>JAOZMU010000364.1 GCA_029934165.1 Bacteroidales bacterium | reverse complement strand
GGCGGGGCAGAGCGACCGAAGGAAGCTCCTGCTCCGACATTGCCAAAAACGCAAGACACGAGGCAACTACAAGCGAAAAGCCCGATAAGCCGCCCCCAAAAAATATTTTTTTTATGAACAAACCTTGAAGCAGAATATAAAAATGAAATCAATAGATAATATTTTAGCACAATCTGTTTTTTCGCGGGAAGATATTATTCAGCTACTTTCTAGTGATGTAGTTGGTAGGAATAAATTGTACGAAAAAGCTGCATCTGTGAAGCGAAATCACGTAGGTAATAAAGTGTATTACAGAGGGTTAGTCGAGTTTTCTAATATCTGTTTTAAGAATTGTTATTATTGTGGAATACGGGCAGGGAATAAAAATATCAATCGGTACGATATTTCTGAAGATGCTATATTAAAGGCTGTTAAGTATGCACATGATAGTCATTACGCATCTGTTGTTTTTCAGGCTGGCGAGCGCGATGATGACGAATTTATAGAAAAAGTATGTCGGCTATTGCGTAAAAGCAAAGAAATTACGAAGGGTGAAATTGGAATAACAATTTCTGTTGGCGAGCAATCCGAAGAGGTCTATCAGAAATGGTTTGATTGTGGAGCGCACCGTTTTCTTTTGCGTATCGAGTCGTCTAACCGTGAGCTATTTAATAAGATTCACCCGAACAACGCAAAGCACGATTTTGACAAACGAATTGCGGCTTTGAGATTATTGAAAAAGACTGGATATCAGACTGGTACAGGTGTGATGATTGGACTTCCGGAGCAAACTATCGAAAATTTGGCAGATGATATATTGTTTTTCGAGGAGTTTGATATTGACATGATTGGAATGGGACCATATATTGAGCATGCCGAAACGCCAATGTTTGAACAAAAAGATTTGTTATGGTCTTTAGATGAGCGATTTAATATGGCATTAAAAATGATTGCAACCTTGCGCCTCGTTTTGCCGGATATAAATATCGCTGCTGCTACTGCGTTGCAAGCTATTGACCAGATTGGAAGAGAAAAAGCTCTCAAGGTTGGGGCAAATATTATTATGCCAAACATTACACCAACTGTGCATAGAACTGATTATCAGTTATATCAAAACAAACCGTGTATTGATGAAAGTGCCTCGGATTGCAATAATTGTCTTGAGGCGCGAATCAAAATTGCCGGCGACAGCATCGGTTATGGCGAGTGGGGTGATTCGCTACATTTCAAAAACAAAAAATAGCCAAAATAAAAAATTATTCGCTATCTGTGAGTAGGTATTTATCATGATAATAAACGGAAGCATAAATTGCTTCCGTTGGTATTTAATCGTTACTAAATACACAAATATTTTGCATCTTTTGTATTTGGTTGTGAATGTTAATAACCTGAGGGACAACAAGTTGAACGTCATCATTGTTGATTACAAAATCTGAGACAGCTAATTTTTCATCGTCCGATAACTGTTTATCCATTCGTTGTTTGACTAATTCGGCAGTAGTATTATCTCGTTTTATTACGCGTGCTATTTTAACATCTATTGGCGCGCAAACGGTAATTATAATATCCATAAATTCGTAAGCACCACTTTCGACCAAAATTGCTGCTTCTTTTATTGTGTATGTAGCGGAATTATGTTCGGATAGCCATTTGTTATAATCTTCATTTACAGCTGGATGAATAATATTATTTGCAGAATTGAGTGCTTCGTTGTTTGCAAAAATTATACTTGCAAATTTCTGTGAGTCAATCGTACCATCTTTTTTGTAAATCTCTTTGCCAAAACGCGATATGAGTTTTGTCTGTACTTTGTCTTGCTGGATAACTTTTTTTGCCTCATTATCAGCACTATAAACAGGCACACCCAGTTGCCGGAATACATTACAAATTGTTGTTTTTCCGCTACCAATTCCTCCTGTTAAGCCAACTTTTATCATATTTTTTACTTTTTTTCTATTATATATTCAACTTTTCGTGGGTGTGCATCTAAATTTCTTGCGTATTTTGGCAGGGTAATAATTTTCACCTTGAGTTTATCAACCAAGTAGTTCTTCTGTGTTTTTATGCTCGAATAATCAACACTAACCTTAAAATCGGCAGAATTTATAATAGTATAATCACTTAATGCAACAAGAAATGTCAAATTTGCATCGCAAGGAAATAAGGTTATCATCACATTTTCTGGCACGTTAGCAATTTCGATTGGAACTTTTATCCTTGCTTCTGTGTACTCCTCAACGGGTGCATTAATAGTAACTTTTTCTTGGGGAATTTCGATGTCTTTGAGTTTTGTCAATGCCGTACTAACTTGCGTAAAAGTCTCAATACCAGAAAGTATGACTGGATTTGTTTCTATTTCCGAAATTGTATCCAAAATCAAATGCGGTCCTTTGATAAAAACAGAATCTGGCGTAACATAAACTGGCGTTTTTAACATAAACTGCTTGCCTAACACGCATTTATAATTCGGAATAACTCGTACTTTTTTCTCAATTGCTCGCGCAAACTGAAATATTAGAGAGTCAGGATAAATAGCCTCAATATTTAGTCCTGAGCTAAGTTTTTTTTCTATTTGTTCCTGAACGGATTTTGAAAGGACAAAATATCGCAAGCTGTCTTGTTGTGCTGACGTAATATTGGATAGTGTCGAAAAGTCTATTTCGGCATGTGTTTCAGATAACTTAATATTATGTTGTAGAATTGTAAAACCGTATCCGCTAATCGAAAGTAAGAGTTTTGTCGGAAGTTTTTCGCGACCAATTAGAATTTTGTCTTCGGGCAGATTTGAGTAATTAATTGGATAGTATATTTCTGAGGTATATTGTTTGCTTAGTGCATTCAGAAGCCAAAAAATTATGGAAAGAAATAAAAAGAAGGTGAAAATGACGAACCTACGACTTGCTATTCGCCGTTTGATATTGAAGCGTTTTGCGAAGTTATCTAGCAAACTTTTCAAAATCGTAATGAGTTTAGGGTGAATAAAAAAACGACTTCAAGAAAACTCTCGAAGTCGTTGATTATTAATTACTTTTGTGGCATAATTCCAGTCGAATCTGCAATAAGTGCCGATTTGTCTATTTTCAATTTAATGCCATTTCCGGCATCAATAACAACGGCGTTGTCCTTTACTTCGGAAACTTTGCCGTAAATGCCACCAACGGTAACTACGCTGTCGCCTTTTTGAATTGTGTCCCTAAATTTACGTAGATTTTTTTGCTTTTTTACCTGCGGACGAATCATAAAAAAGTAAAAAACTACAATAAGTAGAATCAAAGGAATGAAGGATAAAAGCGGACTTTGCCCTTCTTTTTGTGGCGACATCAATAAAATTGTGGCTAAAAAATCAAACATATTCATTATTAAGTATTTACTGCCTTTTGAAAAAGACATTGGTTAAAAAAACTATTTCTTATATAAGTACTCAAACAACTATTTTTACGCTTTTCGATTAACGTAAATTAGGTCTTAAATTTAGGCTAATTATTTATTTTAATTTGCCATTTAAACTATTCTTCTACAATTTCTGCTTTGAACGAAACTACTGCTCTGTTTCCGGGTATATTTGCATAAACGGTAACATTCTTACTGACAGCGCCATGACGACCGCCACTATCAAACCTAACGTCCATTGAGCCTTTTTCGCCAGGTTCGACTGGTTCGTTTGTCCATTTGGGAACTGTACAGCCACAAGATGCTTTGGCTTTGTGGATTATCAAATCGGATTTGCCAGTATTTTCAAACTGAACTGTCCATGTAACAACCTCGCCAACAATTATTTTGCCGAAATTATGTTCCAATTCATCAAATTTTATTGTCGTTAGCTTTGGCTCATTTTTTTTGCCTGTTTCAGATACTTCGTTTTTCTTGTCTGTCGGCGTTTTGGAGCAAGAGTAGCAAAACATTAATAAACTAAGTAAAAATATTGGGAGAAAATTTCGTGTCATATTACCTCTATTTTTATGTTGAATTACGGTTTTAAAAACAAAATAAAACTATTTTCTCTTACGATTGTTGCGGAGCTTTTAGTACACAGCTTGGAGCAGTATTTTTGCTTGTTTTACGAGCGAAGTAAAAATAAGCAAAAAATTGCTGACTTCGAGTACAATATTAGTGTTTTATTTTATAAAATACAGTATCATCGAAAAAAAGTTAGGTACTCTGCTCTTTTTAATATTGAGACAACGATTTACTATTTGGCTGAAAATAAGCAACAAACAGCAAATAATGGTATAAGTTAATTTAATCTTTATTCTAATAATTTTTTGTGATGCAAACCATTTTTTAATGATAATCCTTACATAACAGTGTTGTTTTATTAAATTTTACTATATTGCTGAAAAGTCGGAAGAACTATTAAGAAAAATACTAATTCATTGATTAGTAAAACTTTAAATAAATTAGCGCGAATTGTATTTTTATTTGATATTCAAATAATTAGCGGGTAACTTTGGTATAAACCGAGGCCACTTTTGATGAAAAAAATTTATAT
>JAOZMU010000363.1 GCA_029934165.1 Bacteroidales bacterium | reverse complement strand
GCAGCTGCGAGCCTTCTGGCTATTGCTAAAAATCACTAACTAAAAGTTATGGGTTGGGCGATAGATTTTTAGACAATACGTTGGTGGCATAGTTGGAGTTGGAGTTACAGGCTGGAAGATAGACACATACAACAACAAGCACAGCGCAAAAGTTTATAGCCAAACCCATAACTTTAGTTAGTGGAAAATACGAATAATAAAAGTTTTATCAGTTGGCTTCTATGATACAAAAAAGAAACGCTATTTTTGCGCTTTACTAAGGTTGAATAAAAAAACAAGGTTTCCAAAATCTGTAAAAAATGTAACGTTTATTTTCGTTATATGAAACATGCCTACATATTAAAGTCTAAGACCTATTATTTATGAAACGTTTAAGCTGTAAATTAGCAACTTACGTTAATAAAAAGCAAAAGAACTTTTGTAAAAGTACTTACACTTTCAATAAATAACCAAAATAGCATGATATTTGAGGCAATAAAAGCAATTCAATTATACCGTATTTCTTATCAAAAAATATTACTATGAAACTTTTTAAATCACTCCTTTTTCTTTGTATTATTATTAGCTCTACGCCTGCTTTTTCTTTTCCATTAGACACTATTGCACGCGAATTTATCGGTGTTTTCCCGCACCGAAACAGTAAAAAAGTTAAAATAGAACTGTCAATCTCAGATTCTATTTCGGGAGTGCTAAAAATCGAAAAACAAATGCAAGCCACTCTATTTGTGGGCGTTATGGACGAAAGCCAAAGCTTTAAAATATTTGCCCTCGACCGTCGCGGAAACCAAACAAAAGCCTACATCGAGGCACAACTTTTAGGCGATAGCTTAATTGGAACATACTATTTTCGTGGAAGAGAAATTTTACTCCATTTTGCAGAAATCGACAAAAATAACCCACCAGAATTTATAGATGGAACAAACACAAAACACGATGCTGTCCGTGGTTCACGATTCTCGCGGTTTCTTAACGAATTTTCGGAACTAAGGCTGCCACAAAATATAAAATATAATTCGGCATCGCCTCGTTTAAAGCAGTTTACGCAATTGCTGGACAAAAAAATACAACGCATCGGAGCTTCCGTTCCTGAGTTTGCATTGAACGAACGTCAGAAATTTCTTTGCGAAGTACGAAGCGGAGGGAAAATAATTATCAGCGATAAGGTTGTTGGACTGCTCATTCACGTATTATTCGATTACGGTTTCGATGGAAAATCTTACGAAAGCTATGTTTACATCTTCGACAGAAACGGAAATTTTATTCAGGCTTTCATAGTTTACGAAATGAATACTCGCTTCGGCACAGCAATGATAAGTACATCATTATCAACAAACAAAACATTCATTGTCAAAGACTTGAGCGAACAAATAAAGTTCCGTATTAGAGACGATGGTGGTCTTAATTTTCGCGAATAACTGCGTATTAATTCAAGACCAACAAAATTTATTGCGTATATCGTTATTAAAATAACAAAGCAAGTCGGGGTACGAAAACAAAAGCCCCGACTACAGCTGCTCCAATAGCACAAAAAAGTACCGCCGCAGCACCCAAATCTTTCACACGACCAGCAACGAGATTAAACTCTGGCGAAACCTTGTTCGTCAGTTCTTCGATGGCGGTGTTTGCTGCTTCTGCCGATAAAACCACGGCAATAGATAACACAATGAAACACCACTCGATGCGCGAAATACACAGCAATATTCCACCAACGACAACTATTACTATTGCTACCAAATGAATCCAAGCATTATGCTGAGAAACAAAGAGATAGCGCACACCTTTTAGTGCATAAACAACCGACATAAGTCGCGATTTAATTGAAAATTGCGTTTTTCCTATCGGTTTATTTTTCATCTTTTTTCCTTTTTGGAATTAGGCTGCTATTTTTCTTTCGCGTTTTACGTATAATTCTTTCGCGCGGATTTCGGACATCAATATTCTCATGAAATATCCACGCATCTTTGTCAAACTCAAGCCCGTCGTGCGTCAAATCGGGACCATAATACTCAACTTGCCCCTCAAACAATGGTTGCGAAGGAGCAAGATGGTCGAAGACAATCATTTCATATTCAGCATCATAGCGCAACATCATTGAGGCTTGTTTCGAGTACTCAAAAATAATTCGCTTAGGTCGTTTGCGTTTAAAATCAAAAATATTTGCGCCAAATTTTGCTTTTCCATTAGACATGAAAACCAGCGATTCTATTAGCCTTTTAGATGTTCGGAGGTCGTTTCCGTCCCATCCCAAAAGCGTATAAGTTGTTTTTTTCTTTTTCTTGTTTTTGACAACCACAACATCGTAATAGATTGCTCCAAACCATTTTTGGGGTTTAAGCAGTGCTGTTTCTGGGCGTTTTATTTCGGCGGATTTATCCGTAAGTGGAATTACGATATACTTATTTTTCTTTTCGAGATAATAGTGCATAAAACCATAAAAAACGTTAGAGCCATCTTTCAAGGCTATGTTCCAAGTGTAAATACGCAGTAAATTATCACCAGATTTTATATTGCCAATACGCAAAGAGTCGAATGGATAATCGAATGAAGAATCGTTTTGCAGTGCGCTATTAAACGTTATCAGGATTTTTTTGTTAAGAGAATCCATTTTCGCATCGTCTCTCGTTGCAGACATTTCGGCAAACCAATTTTTCATTGCCTTCTCTTTTTGAGCAAAAGTTTGAGCTGCTAATTCGTTTACATAAAATAGTGAAAATATAATAAATAAATATTTCATAATATTTTTTATTGTGCAATTAGTAAAAATAGACGAGTATTTTTCAGCGCATTGCAGTTTATACCAAAGCGACACATTGCAAATAAAAACAGCTTTCTGTCTGATAGTCAATTAATTACATGACAGAAATCAACTTGTGTAAAAGACTATCTAATGTTAGTCTTTTACACATCTAACAGATGCTGCACTTAAATTATTGTTTTCATCATGTCTAAGTTTTGATAAATCAAACTTTATTGCTCGATTGTAGGCAGCAGCTATTATACCATCGGTTGCCGTCCACCAATATCCGCAACTACCTAAGGAATAGAACGCTCCACCGGGTTCTTCTCGTTGTCCGCCCGGAAGAGCAGAAAAACCAGCCTTGTTGCGATAGTCTGAGAAGTCGGCATTTCCTACTGTTCCTTCTTTATCAGATACAGACCAGCCATCGTTAGATGCTAATGATTTGGCAATTCCTTTTTTGTTTTTAACACTATCGTAAGAAAAATTATTTTCTATTAAATAATCTTCTAATTGTGTCCATTCTGCATCAGTTGGTAAATGCCAACCTGTTGGACAAATTTTTTTGCTGGTATAAAATCCATAAAGATACCCATATTTACTTACATTATTTTCATCACCATCGTAAGCCCAACAATTCTTACTTGCCTTATATGCAAGGTTTTCTGCCATCCAAACTTGCTCGCCAATTTTGACAGTTTTGTAGGTTTTTTCATCTCGGATATCTGTAAATTCTCCTGTTGTTTGAGCATTAATAATCAAATTAAATCCTAATGTGATTATTAATGTAAAGATAAAATTTTTCATTTATTTTATGTTTTAATGGATAAATTAAGAACAAACTGCGATAGATAGTCCATACATAACAGTATTGGTGTGATTATCAAATAGTTACAAGGCTGTTCTGAAATAAACAAAATCAAATCTCACTTAATAATCAAGCGATTAAAAATTTAATTTCTGCATATTTTCATCGACCAACACTGTTTTGTAGGGACTATCCAAAATTTAAAGTTGATAAATTTTTCTTAAAAAAATAATTTTTTTTGACAAAATTGCATATTTTGCATAATATTTTGAAATATATGCAATTATACAGTTTTTGTCATTTAAAATCAAATTTTATATATTTATTTTTATATATATTACAGCCAAATTCAGTCAGATATATTAATTGTATGATATACAACATAATAAAAGTCTATAATGGGACATTTTATTGTATTTAATGTGCAAAAATTTATATAAAATAAGGCAATTTTAACAAAAATCAAATATTCTGACATATTAAAGAATATTTAATTTACTGATAATGATTACAATAAATATTTTCTGACCGAGTTTGGCTTTAATAGATTTATTTTTGCCCAAAGTTTAATTTTTCTTATTATACTGGATTTTATTGAAAAATGTAAATCTGTGAAAAATCAGCCTTATCTGTATTCCATTTTATACAGTGATAAGAACACCGATTTAACTGATAAACACCGATTTTTCTAATTTTGAATAAAACATTTGCGATATAATGAGCTGAAAATCAATAAATTATAATTTCAACAAAAACCGTCATAATCAAATTATCCTTTCATACACTATAATCTCAAATGCAAGAGAATACGCTATTCTTGTGGTAAGATTGTCAGAATAATGAATACCAAAAAATACAATTTAAACACAATTAAGGTCTAAGACCTATTTTTTTATGACGCGTCTAAGCTGTGAATTAGCAAC
>JAOZMU010000362.1 GCA_029934165.1 Bacteroidales bacterium | reverse complement strand
ATATCATGTTTCGTATATTGCATAATATCAACACGTTATTCGAATTTGCCTTTCACGCTTGAAAGATGCCTCAAAAAGCGATTAAAATTATAATCATAATCAATTTTTTGAATTTCTATTACAAACCTATGGTCGTCTGTTTCTGCATAAATATCTAATTTTATGTCGATATTTGCTATCGGAGGGGCAAATTTCTTTTCTGTTTCAATTTTGCTGACTGTTACATCCTCAATTTTCTGACTTCGACCTTACAACTTGATATTTAACATATTGCAAAGAACACAAAAAACGATATGCTTCTGTAAAGTCGTATGTGTCAATGTCTTAAAGCTCAAATAAAAATTCCATTTTGGGTTTATTATGCAGGTTGAGCTTTTTCGAAAATATCTGGAATTTTTCGTATTTTCTGCATTAGTATATTTCTGAAAATTCAGGGTTTGAAAATCCAAATTACTGTCGGTGTGGCTTGAAGCAGCACCAACAGTAGTGAAAAACTGTTTGAGGCGTTTTTTTGTTATCTTTGTGAAACAACTTGCTTAGTCGGGTTTGGCGAAAGAGGCTATTGATGCCGAGACGGTGTTGGTATGTAATAAAAAGATTTTGTTAATAAAAAGAAAATCAAGTTATTACGGAGCTTGAATTGGCATAATTTGAAAAGGTTTGATATTATAATATAGAAAATAGTCTGATGAAAAAAAAATGTTTTGGGTTGTTAATTTTTATGTTTTCGTTTGTTGGCGTGGTTGTTTTTGCACAGGCGCAAAATAGTTCTGGAGTGCCAAAAGAGGTTTTGGATAATTATGTTGAGGCAATCGGTGGGAAGCGAAAAGTGAAGCGGATAAAAAACCTGACGATTAAAATGTCGTCGGTGTTGGAGGGTAGTAGTTTGCGGATTGTGAAGTATAAAAAATCGCCTAATAAACTACGTAAAGAACTGAAAGACGGAATGTTACTCATCGAGACAAAGGTTTGTGATGGCGACAAAGGACGTGTTATTAACCTGAACAATGATATGATGATTGAGGGCAATGAGCTTGAAAATTTGAAGTTTGAGGCGGTTATTTTTCCAGAATTGGCTTATGAAGATTTGGACATTGAGTATAAAATACTTGGTATGGATACTGTTCGTGGACAGATGGCTTATAAAATGCAAATAACACGCCCGACAGGAAGCCAGTATCTTGATTATTATGATAAAGAAACGAGGCTGAAGTTGCGCACGGATTTTGTGCCAGACTCGGTGGAAACGATTGGAAAACGAATTGATTATGATGAGTACCGTGAATTTTCGGAGGTTTTGTTTCCAACAAAAATTGTGTATGTGGTTGGAAAACAAACTTTTGTGATGAAGCTGCTGATTGATGCAGAGACTAAAATTAGCAATAAGAAATTTTCTGTCGAAGATTAGCACTGGAGAAGTGCAGGTTTGTTGCGGAATATTTTTCGGAAAACAAATCTGAATAAAGCACTTTTTTTTATTGCTTTTTTATTAATTTTGAATAAAACACAGCGAGCGTGATTTGTGATTTTTTTTAGTTTATAAAATTATTAAACCTTTATAGGCATTAATTAGCTAACCTGATTTAATACGTATATATAAAAAAACAATAAATTATGAAATCAAAATCGACTGCATATTTGCTCTGGCTCTTTGTTGGATTTGCCGGAGGACACAAGTTCTATCTCGAAAAAATCGGGATTGGAGTTTTGTATTTTTTTACATTCGGATTGTTCGGAATAGGTTGGTTTATAGACCTTTTTACGCTTGGAAATCAAGTTGATAAGGCAAATAAATTGAGCTTGGCACTCAGTCGGTTGTATGGCGAAAACTATAAGCACAATGTTGTTGTCAATGTCAATGCGCCGACTGCATCTGCGCATAGTTTGGCACCGACTAAGAAAAATCCGCAGCAAGAAATATTGAAATTGTCGATTGAGAAGAACCAACTTTCGATAAGGGATATGATAATTAAAACAGGGTTGGGAGTCAACGAGTTAGAAGAGATACTCAAACTTTTCGTAGAAAAAGGGCTTGCCAGAGAAACTGTCGATGCAAATGGTAAGATTTTATACGATTTTTCGTAATTTAAGGTCTAAGACCTATTTTTTATGAAACGTTTAAGCTGTGAATTAACAACTTAGGTTAATAAAAAGCGTAAGAACTTTTGTAAGAGTACCTAAGACCTATTTAATGTTGCTTACACATTTCTGCAAAGTTCACTTAATCAGCGAAATATGAACAAGTAAATATGTAAAAACTTTTGTATGAGTGCTTACATTAAACGATAATAGATGAGAAAACAGTCAAATTCACACGGTTACAAAACGCTTTTCAAGCTGGCGAAAAAATATTCTGTTGCTACCATTTTGGCGATGTCGGTTGCATCAATGTTATTTTTTTCTGCCTTGTCTCGAATTCATACATTTTTCACGCTTCCAATGTTGTTTGTCATCATCTTAACGATTGCTGTTTTGGCAGCAAAGCGCAAAGATGGCAAAAAATTGGCTGATGATAATACTCCCAAAACAATCACCGATGCGCAGGTGAAAACAGTATTACGAATGACATCGAATAGGCTGACTATCAGAGAGCTTGCTGCCAAAACAAACTCAAGCATAACACTTGCAGAGAGCAAACTCAAAGAGATGTATTTAGACGGGAAATTGGAAATGGACGAAAGGGACGGAGTTATAATTTATTATAATGTAAAAAAATTGAATTAGGATTACGCATAATAAACAAGCGCGTAAAAATACGCATACTTCAGGGTTGTTATTGGCTTGAATATCAAAACAATAGCTTCGGATAAATAGCATAATGTGTTGAAAAGTTCTGTGTTTGGCTCAAGAAGTCAGTGCAGAACTTTTTATGAAACGTTTAAGCCGTGAGTGCCTGAATTTGAAGTTGCCACAAAAAGCAAAATCCCCAAACTACTGAAGGTCTGAGGATTCTACAACACAATTTGCTCTGTCAAAACTAAATGTAACCAAAATTGCCTTGTCGCACCGAAATTCTGAATAAAAATTACTGCGCGTGACTTTTTCGATACAAAACAGCAACACTTCTTTATGATGTGCTGCTGAGAAAATTTAGAACAGAAAATTCACCTGCCCAAAGGAAAGGGGATAATTTCTATAATTTGTGTCTTTTTTCGCTGGATACAGAAAGTTTCTTTCTTCCTTTTGCTCTTCTGTTTGCAAGGACTTTACGACCGCTTACCGACTCCATTTTTGACCGGAACCCGTGCTTATTTCGTCTCTTTCTGTTTGATGGTTGAAATGTTCGTTTCATCGGTTTGTATTTATTATTATTAAAAATTACATTATTTTCGGATTGCAAAAGTAATCTTTTTTTATTGCCTTCGCAACAATTACGAATAAATTTTGTAACATGAATATTATCAGACGTAAGCCAATTCGTAATTCGTAATTCACTAAGGTAAAACAGAAATATTTTTATCAAATTATATTGTACCTTTGTTCAATTGAAAACTTAAAGCGCATTATGAATAATCTCATTGCCCCTTCGCTACTTTCTGCCGATTTCGGAAATTTGCAAGCAGATATTGAAATGATAAACAAAAGTAACGCCGATTGGTTTCATGTCGATGTTATGGATGGAGTTTTTGTGCCAAATATTTCTTTCGGTTTTTCTATCATTAAGCATATAAAAAAACATGCAAAAAAGCCTTTAGATGTTCACCTAATGATAACAAACCCAGATAGATACATTGAAGAGTTTGTTCGTGCTGGTGCCGATATTTTGACAATCCATTACGAGGCTTGCAACCACCTGCACCGCACCTTGTCGATGATACGCTCGTTGGGAACAAAAGCTGGCGTGGCGTTAAACCCGCATACTCCTGTTAGTGTTTTGACAGATATTTTGGCGGAAACAGACATAGTGCTTCTCATGTCGGTAAATCCTGGTTTTGGCGGACAAAAATTCATTACAAACACATATCGTAAAACGCAGCAACTGAAGGAGATGATTGAGAGGGAGGGAACAAAAACGCTCATCGAAATTGATGGCGGCGTGGACGACACCAACGCAAAAAAAATATCCGAAAGTGGTGCCGATGTCTTGGTTGCCGGTAATTTTGTGTTCAAAGCCAAATCGCCAACAGATGCTATTGATTTAATTAGGAATTAAGGTCTAAGACCTAATTAGTGTTGCTTACGCAATTCTGTAAAACTCGAACTATCAGCAAATTACAGACATGCAATTCTGTAAAAACTTTTGTATGAGTGCTTATAAAATTATTGAAAAATGTTTTTAGAACAAAGATTAAATTAACTTATACCATTATTTGCTGTTTGTTGCTGATTTTTAGTTAAATAGCAAATCGTTGTCTCAATATTAAAAAGTGCATGGCATTTACAATAACAGGGTTTGTTCATAAAATTTGTTTGTTTTGTCGAACCGCTTGCTACAACGGCGTTTTGCGGCAGGGATTGTAGCGGTAGCTTGCCGAA
>JAOZMU010000361.1 GCA_029934165.1 Bacteroidales bacterium | reverse complement strand
TTATACTAAATGCAAGTCTTATTTGTGAATTTATTTGATATAAATCGTAAAGTTCATTAAAGAATTTAGTTTCATTTTCCGTAAAAGTAATTTTATCAAATATTATTTTTAATTCTGTTTGAAATTTGAGTAAATCAGAAACAGTAATTTTATTAAAACTTTCTTTTGAAATATCGAAAATCCATTGATTGTAACTTGCAAAATTATGTCCTGTTTTTTCAATAAGTTTTAAATCGGCATCGTCAATATTGCTTAATTCACTTGTTTTAATTAGTGCAGTTGTTTTATAAGTTTCAATTTCAGAAAGCAAAGTTTCAAGTTTTATTTTAGAGTTTGCATTTTCTTCTTCGTCTATTGAATTATAAGTTATTTTAAGCTGATAAAATTCTACTTTTGGCAATTCTAAATACTCAAGCCTCGAAAAGCGTTCAATTTTTTCAGGCTCTGTTTCTGGTTTTAGTTTGTTTAATTTTTCAATACTTGTTTGCTGTTCTTTTTTGAGCTGTTCGTTCAGCACTTTTGCATTGTATTCGTTCAGCCAAATTAATGCAGTTTCGTGTTTATTTTTATCCACTTGCCGTAAACACCTGCACGAAGTTTGCAAAACCATATTTTTCGGGCTGTCGCCTTTTTGCGAAAGTACAACACCTGTAAGACTGGGGCTGTCCCAACCTTCTTTACCTATTTGAACAAGTAAAATGTAACGTTTTTTTGTTGCCGAAACAGTTTTTGGAACGTCAAGCGTATTAAAAAGTAGTTGGTTTTCTTTTGGCAGGGTAAATTCTTTGTTTCCTTTATGAAATCTTAATATCTCGTCAGGATTTATCTTTAGCGTTCCTGTTAAGTATGGATAAATTTCTTCTTCAAGGCTTTCTATATTGCTACAATAAATAGCAATTTTTGCAATATTTCCGTTTTCGTAAACCGTATTTTTATATTGCTCATCAAAATTATTTATTGCTTTCTCAATTATTTGAAACTTATCAAGATTTTTAGCAATTTTAACTTTTGGTGTTTTCAAGAAATTATTTATTGCCGTTACGAGTGGATAATAATATACGGTATTTGTAATTTGCGAAAATTTAAAAAATGCAGTATCTGTAACATCAATTTTATCCGCTTTTGACAAATACGGCGTTCCCGAAAAGCCGAGAACAGTCGTAATATTTCCTGTTTCTGTCCATTTGTTTACAACCTTTCTTAGTTTTATATCTCCATCGGTTGCGTGGTGTACTTCATCAATTAAAATAGAAAGGTTCGGGATTTTTCCTATTAAGTTTCTTAATTCGTTTGCGTAATTATCTTGGTCATCATCTGTTCTTTCGTACATTTCGTAATGGTCGTTAAAGTATGTTCTATTAAGAATTACTTTTTCGGCATTTACTATAAAAACTTGTCCAAAAGGATTTGGCAAACAGTGATTTACTTTTTGAGAATTTGGGTTTCTTGCTTTATTGCTTTTGTTTCCTGTTTTAGCTTGGTCAAGTATGTCAAATTTGAGCATTTTTTTAATCTTACTCGCAGCCGGCTCAGGCAAAACCCAACTTGGGTCAAAATTTTCAATTGTTTTTAAACTTGGCACAATCGAAGATTTTAAACCAGAAGGTATTAAAACCAAAAAGTTATGAGCAAAATTTGCATTATTCGGCTCATTATCTGCAAAATACAAATCAAGGTAAATAATGGCGGCCATTAAAAATGTTTTTCCGGCTCCCATTGGTAAACTCATCAAATAATCGGCATAATTAACATTGTAAAAAATACGTTTGATTATTTTTTCATATTCGATGCTTTCCGGTTGTTGAAGAATTAAATTCGCAAGTTCCGGAAGCAACATTTTTTTTTCATTTTTTTGAACAGCAAAATGAAAAAGAGCTTTTGCATTACTGTTGTTTTCCATAAAATCAACAGCTTGCGGATATTTTAAATAATATTGAGTTGTTTCGTTTTTATCAATAAAAAATCCTTCTGAAAACAATTGCCACAATGGTTTGTTTTCGCCTTTTATTTTTAGGAATAAATATGTTTCAATTGCTTGAATTTGAGTGTCTCTTAACTCACCTTTATTGCGAATATATTTCAAAAGGTCTTTTACGCTACAATCTTTTGATTCTAACCACTGAAAAGTCTTAGATTTAATTATATTGTTGAGCATTATCTCTTATTCAGGTGTAATTAATAATAGTGTTTTACAAAAAAATTATTATCAATTAAAAACAATTCCAATCTCCCACAGCCTAAAAGCCATAAATCTCTGCCAATCTTTCGTCCAAATCTTTTCCAAGAATATCTTTCGCAACTATTTTTCCCTCATTATCAATAAGAAAATTTGAGGGAAGTCTTTTTATGCCGAAAAGTTTTGCTGGCTCAGATTGCCAATACTTCAAATCACTCACATGGGCAAAATATTGCAGATAATCTTCTTGTATGGCTGCCAACCACTTATCCTTCGATTTATCGAGCGAAATCTGGAAAATACGAAATCCGGCGTTATAATATTTTCGGTAAAGCTCGACAATATTTTTATTCTCATTTCGGGATTCGGGACTCCAAGATGCCCAAAACGAAATCAAAACGTAACTACCACGGAAAAACGAAAGCCGAAGCGTATCGCCGTTAATTCCTGGCATTGAGATGTTTGGTGCTTGTTTTCCAACCGAATATTTTAATTCTTTCTTCTGTCCTTTTGTTTTTTTCTGTTTATGCTTTTTGATGAACTCTGCCAACGACTTAACATACTGAGATTCAGGATATAATTGCGATAAATTATCGCGTACTTTTTTGTAATATTTTTTATCAAACTCCGGCGATAGAATCATTCCGTGCTTGTCAACCTGCTGAAACAAAGCCCATACGCAAGTCAAAGAGTTTGGGTTTTTGTCGATGAAACTGCGCAAATAGTCTTGCTGCGAAGACATTACCGTAACATAAATAGAATCCAAATGCCTTTTTATTGAATCTATTGATTGATGTTCTTGAAACTCTCGATAGACAATACTAATAGAATCAATCCTATTCAAAGTTTTGCTTCTTGTTCGATTCAAGTCGTAAATCAGACGAGAATCTGGCGAACCATTGACAATATATTTATTCGTAAAATCGGTTGCATCGGCAACAAACTCAATCTTTTCGGACGGGTTTATTAGCAACGTAACAAACTCATTACCACGTATTCGGATAATATAATAAGCAGTTGTTTTTATGCTATGTTTAAAATAAAATTCGCCTTTTTCATTTATGATGGTAGAATCAATAGTTTCGGGTGGTTTATCCGTATTCATTTTTTCGAGATAGATAAAACTTCCATCGTAATTACGAATAGAACCGTTAATCTCAAATTTTGTTGTATCGTCGCTAAACGATGATGAAATCCTGTCCCACAATGTTTTATCATGGCTATCCTCGGAGCTACAAGACGAAAAAAACAATACAATAAGCAATACAATGATACAATTTCTCATTTTTATAATGTTTGAAGGGTTAGTTAGGCTGACAAAGGTAAAAATATATTATCTTTTGTTATAGACTACAAACAAAAATGCCGAAATAAATTGGGTTTCTGTTTTTTTGATGGACGAATGGCTGTCAGTAACGCATTGAAACCTATACTGATATGACTAAAAATATTTGATATTAATCCATAATGTCGCGAGAAAATCACAAAACGCTCGCGTAGGCTAGTATATAAATATTTTGTCGATGCACCGCCAGAATAAAATTTGCCAAGAACGCGATTTGTCAAAAAACGTGATAAAATATTTTCGACATTATGAACTTCATTAGCCGCTTTCAAACAGCGAATTACCCAGTCAATATCCGCCGCCCAACGATATTGCATATCATATTGTTCCACAATCGCTCGCCGCACGATAAAGGACTGGTGCTGCACCACCATTCCTTTGTTCATCTTCTTCCATGTCAGTGCTTTAGGTAGTTTGTGAGTCGAGAGATTGCTCCGCGTGCCAAGCTCTTTTCCTGTTTCGTCCACGAGCATTGTTTCGCCATAAAAAATGTCGGCAGTAACATTCCGGCTAAAAATCTTTTCGACAGTTTTATCGTCCCAAATTTCATCGCCAGAATTCATAAACCAAATATAATCGCCTGTTGATAGGTTAATTCCCTTGTTCATAGCGTCATACAGGTTTTTATCTCTCTCGCTAATACATTTATCAATTTGCGTTTCGTAGCGTTTTACAATTTCCATTGTTTTGTCTTTTGATACGCCATCGACAATAATATATTCAATGTTTTTATAACTCTGATTTACAACGCTTTGAATCGTTTTTTCAATCTCATTTTCACCGTTATAAACCACAGTGATTATACTAATTTTAGGTTTTTTTGTCATCTGTTAAGTGAATAGATTAAAACAAAACATTTTTTGCTGTTTATTTTTGAATTTCAGTAGAATAAGAGTAATTATTTTAATAAGTAATGGAAAATTAATAATTAATAATTTTGCTTACGCCTGATTTAG
>JAOZMU010000360.1 GCA_029934165.1 Bacteroidales bacterium | reverse complement strand
ATTACTTAATATTTAGAGGTTTGTAAAATAATGCACTTTTTATTTAATAGGTCTGTATTAAGTATTCTTACAAAAGTTCTTCCGCTTTTTATTAACGTAAGTTGCTAATTCACAGCTTAAACGTTTCATAAAAAATAGGTCTAAGACTTTATTTTAATCAATTAATTTTTGTATTTTTGTATAAAGACTAAAAGTTTTAGTCTAATAATAAGAAATATTATTAATAAACTTACGAGTGCAATAATAAATGAAAAAGCAATTTAATTTTGGTGATAATTTGGATAATTTCTCAAAAAATGTTCTTTTCGGAAGAAAAAAATAGAACAGGCAAGAAACGATTTTCAAAAAACTAATTCAAGGCGAAAAGGATAAAAGATAAAACCTTTTTGGATATAGATTTCTGGCAAGGGCTTAGTTTGCTTATTGCCATGAGTTTAGGGGTAAAAATAACATGAAATGATATAAATCCAATTTGCGAAAAAGACGGAAAATTTATCATTGTAATTTACAATAAATATTGGATATCGCCAATTTGGAAGACTATAAAAAAGCTGATTATAACGATTTTTGTTGAAATTACAATTTGTTGATTTTCAGTTTATTATATTGCAAATACTTTATTCAAAATTAGAAAAATCCGTGTTCCTATCATCGCATAAATTGAACACGGATAACGCGGATTTATATTTTTCAACAAAATCCGTTATAATAAGTAAAAAAGATATATGTTAATACACCAAAGTTCTTTCAAAAACTAATGATAGGTTTTTTCTACACCTTAAAATTAGTAGTCAGATTTTAACTTACGTTTAAAAACCCACAAAAAACAAGGAGTATGAATTATTATTACGACATTGTTGACTGGGTAAGTTGATATCCTTATGAATATGCCAGTAAAGAAGAAATAAAAAAAACACGGTTTTAAGATGATTTACTTCTCTAAAACAAAGGGATATACAGGTTGTAATGAATTTGTATTTATAAAAAATTGACGAAACATTTTTTCAAGATAATAAAGCGAATTACAGGAGTTATTCATAAAAAGCAAAATACGTGATGTTGCGGTTAGAAACTACAATTTAATAATATTCAGAATTTTATGGGCGGATTTTCTGACTTTTTCGCTTGTAGTTGGTGCGCTGTCATGCGTTTTGTAACCACTATCGGTATAGCTTCAAGCCACACAAACAGTAACTTGACTGCATTACGAATTTCAATTATCAATTTTTTATGAAAGCACTTGTTTAAAGTAAATTAAGGTCTAAGACCTATTTTTTTATGACGCGTCTAAGCTGTGAATTAGCAACTTATGTTAATAAAAAGCGTAAGAACTTTTGTATGAGTACTTACGTATAACCATAATATTAGTATTGCAGAACTTTGAAAAGATTATTAACATAAATTAGGTTAAATAATTTACTTCTCAGATTGCATAAAATTCTTAATTCTTAATTAGTATAACCTAATACGCAAGATGGCAATGTGAATATTTGCGTATTGCATAAAATTTAAACCTATGAAAAAAATTGTTCTCATTTTATTATTACTATCGTCAATAAATTCGCTTGTGTTTTCGCAATTATCAGATATTGACCAATTTATACAGGTAGGAAAAGATGATATTGGAAAAATAGCAAAACCTTATGTTGCACCGCTTTTGCAAGCGTATGGAGCTTCGTTGAGCAACGGCTGGTACAACACAGCTCGCCCTCACGATTTGCTCGGTTTCGATTTAAACATCTCAGTTTCAACGGCTTTGATTCCTCTCGAAAAGCAAACTTACGATTTGGCAGAGCTTGAACTTGGCGAAAATTTGCCACTCGGATTCGAAATAGCATTAGACCCCGAAAACACTATTGCACCAACCGTTGTTGGCGTAAACACGACTGACAGACCGAGGATTATTTATCGCACAACAGGCGGACAGACAGTTTATACGCTGGCAAGTTTCGAGCATCCTGACGGAACAGGAATGACAGTTGCACCTATGCCGACAATAAAGGCGGCTTTCGGCATTGGTGCGGGGACAGAAATAATGACGCGATTTTGCCCTAATATACAAATTGGCGACAATGCTGGCGGTTTTAGCACATGGGGCATTGGTATAAAACACGGGCTTACACAATGGCTTTCGGATAGAAGTTCGTTGAGAGCTGTTAATATGTCGCTCATGGCTGCGTATTCTAGCCTATCGGCTAGTGTGGCATTAGATTTTCAGCCAGAAGATTACGGAGATGTTATTAATTATGCACAAGCAATTGATTTTAGCGGACAAAAAATGGAGTACGGCATAACAAATCTGACTGCCAACTTTTTAATATCCTACGACCAAGAGGTTTATACGATTTATGGAGGTTTCGGCATTTCAAAATCATCGGCATTTGTAAAAATGCTGGGCAATTATCCGCTCGCAATCCCCAGCACCGATGGACAGATTATTATTTCGGCACACGAAGAAATTAATCATGTTACTGACCCTGTGGATATTGAGATAGAAAATGGCGCATCGTCAATATCGCCACGAGGCAACTTAGGTTTTCGGCTCAGGTTTATCTATTTCACTTTCAATCTGGAAGTTACCTATGCCGAATATATCATGGCGACAGGTGGCATAGGATTCTCTTTTGATACGGCAAAAAAAACATACGGACGGAAACGTAGATGGTAAATAATAGAAACGAAACAAAAAACGGAAAAATAAATGTTGGCTTAATTTTTGTTTTTGATAAAATAACGAACAACAAAACTTCTAAGTTGATTTATTAATAACCTAAATTCTAAAATGTTATGAAACAAGTATTCATATTATTAGCCGCCATCGGATTTGTTTTTCTAACGAATAACTTTACTCAAGCCCAACTTGACAGTGCCGAAATTGTAGAAAAAATTAAAAACGAATTAGATGCAAGTCCTTTAGGAGCATTCAACACTGCCGCAAAATCTATTGAGAGTGCTTACAAAGCACTTAACGATTTGAAAGAGAGCGACAAAGGTTTGGAAAAACACTTTCAAAAAAGAGTTAAAAAAGGCGAGCGAAAAGCAATTCCATCAAAAAAGATAAGAATTGAAATAGCTGAGATAATGACCGCAGATTTCGAAAAGATACAAGATATTCTCGCAATGAGACTGCGAAGCGTTGTGTTTCATTTTGAATCCGATAAACAAGCAACAAATAACTTGGTGAAAGAATCTGCCAGTTTGATGAAAAGTGCTTCGTTAAGACTCAATAAATACAATGGTATGAGCCGCCGCAATTTGAGAAAAACATCGTATGATAAGTTAAAACGCGAATTTGAAACTATTAGAGACTTGCAAACCGAGGCATTAAAAAAGCAGTTTACAGTTTATCACACTTGGTTTGCTCAAGACGCTAAAAAACAAAAAAACAAAGAAGACGATGAAGCCTGGGCGCGAGCAACACGTGTCAACACAAGCAAAAGCTACGAAGAATATATAGCGAATTTTCCGTTTGGTAAATATCTTGTACTTGCGCGCGAAAATCAAAACGAACGAAATACCATCGAGGCAAAAGAAATGGAAACCGAAGAAGCTGCACTTGCAAATGCACAACAGCAAAATGGGTTAATGTTTAGAGTTCAGTTAATTGCGGTAGGCGAGCAACTTTCGCAAGAGGAAATTACGGTGTATTATTCCGGCGAAGAAGAAGTCTTGGAAATCCAACAAGATGGGTATTACAAATATTCTGTGGGTGTTTTTACATCATACGAAGAGGCGAAGGCATTTACACATGCAGTTGGTGGAAATTCTTTTGTAGTTGCATTTAGCGAAGGACAACCAATTCCTGTTGGCGAAGCGATAAAAATGTTAAAAAAAGAGCCTGAAAATCAGGGGTTTGATGACGAATATTAGAATAACTCAAAAAAAGTTTAACCACATTGTGCTATTTATTAGGAAGCGTATTTTATTGACATTCAGGTTAATAACAGACGTAAAAGTGTCGATTATTTTTACGCGCCTATTTATATAAAGCCCGAAAATGCAATCTGCATTTTTTTCGGGCTTTTTTCGTCAACTTTTTCTCTCTGTTACAATAAATCGCTTGCTAATTCGGCGAGTTTGCTTCTTTTTCGTTTTCCCAACAGGCAGTCTGGCTTCAAGACACGCCACGATTACAATTAATGTCAGAGCTTTAGATTTTAGACTTTGGACAAAAAAGTAATTTGATTTGAAACACAATATTTTGTATATTATGTGTGAAAATCTTAAAGCTATCATATTTTCTATACTCAATCAAATCAACGAACTTGTTGCTAATACATAATTACAGGGTTTGGTCATAAAAAATCAATTCACATTGAAAAGAAATATTCTTATAAGTACTCTTACAAAAGTTCTTACACTTTTTATTAACATAAGTTGCTAATTCACAGCTTAGACGCGTCATAAAAAAATAGGTCTTAGACCTTAGTTTTTTTATGGGCGGCTTCGGGCTTTCCGCTTGTAGTTGCCTCGTGGC
>JAOZMU010000359.1 GCA_029934165.1 Bacteroidales bacterium | reverse complement strand
AGTTGTTAATTCACAGCTTAAACGTTTCATAAAAAATAGGTCTTAGACCTTACATGTATTTTTGTTTGTTGCAAAGATAATAATATTATCTTTGCAACAAACGACACCTTGATTATCTATAATTAGCCTTGCAAGTTAATGCAAAATTGAATATCATTTATTTCGTATAGTTAATAAATTGGACTTTGGACAAAAAAACGACTGATATTAACTATTTAACAGCTGATTATCTGCATGTTAGGAATTTGTTATTTCTTAATAATCAATTATCTTGGATTTTGAGAAACAAAACAATAATTCTCAAAACCTTGAATAATAGCAAAAATATAACCTGAAAAATAATAATACATTGATTATTAATTGATTATTATTTATTAGTTTTAATAATTTTGTCCAAAGTCTAATAATAAAATGATTACTTTTGAGTTTCGAGGAATAAATAAAAAAAACAAAAAAACACGGATAACAGCTTTAAAAAACTATTAAATATGTTGCTAAACGATTCAAAAAAACGAGGTTTCATGGCACTCATTGGTGGTGCGGAAGATAAAAAACAAGAAAAAACAGTACTTCGTCGTGTTGTAGAAGTCTCTCAGGCAAAAACTGTTGCCATAGTCCCGACTGCATCTTTCTACCCACGCGAAGTTTTTGCAAACTATTACGATGCGTTTAAAAATATTGGAGTAGAAAACGTTGAATTTTTTGACATTAGATATCAAGATGAAGCTGACAGAAATGAATATCTAAAAAAAATAGAAGAAACAGATTTAATATATTTTAGTGGTGGCGACCAAGTAAAGCTCGTCAGAACTTTGGAAAACACCAAATTACTCAAACGTATTTTTGAATTGTTTGAAGAAGGAAAACTACATATAGCCGGCACCAGTGCTGGAGCAGCAGCAGCCAGTAATCCAATGATTTACGATGGAGATTACGATGGATTTTCGAAAGATTCGGTGAATTTTAGTCCCGGATTTGGTTTTCTCAAAGGCATAACAATAGATACCCATTTTGTGTCGAGAGGGCGTATTGCCAGACTTTCGCAATTTCTACTTACCGAAAAAAGCCCAAAAGGAATTGGAATTGGTGAGGACACTGGAATTATTATCGACTGGCAAAATCGTTTTGAAGTTGTTGGTAGTGGGGTTGTTACGGTTCTCAACGCAGATAAAGTTACTCATTCTAATTATGCCGAAATTGCAAGCGGAGACTTTTATAGTGTCAACAATTTACGTGTGGGTTTTCTTGCAAGTGGCAGCTATTTTAGTTTACGTCGTTGGTCTGTGCTAAAGTCAAAAAGCGAACGAAAAATACCCATCGACGGAGCCGCAAATTTAAGATAAGCAAAAAAACTATCATACTGCAAACCAATGTTTGGCAGCTTGGTCTGTCTTTATTAACTTGATATTTGTATTTTACATTAATGTAACACGCTAAAAATCAAGCCGATAAAATCAAGTAACAATATAAATACATTTTGACTCGATATAAGTAATTACCACAAGGCGATAAACGTAATAGGCAATTTATACAGAGCTATGGCATTAATTGTTTTTCTTTTGTGTGCTACTCAAAGACTTTTATTATATTTTGAAACAAACTCGTAATAGACAATTTCTTCAACTTGACTTAATAAAAATTAACCGCTCAAGAAATGTATTTGAAGTGGATAACAGTTTGAATTTTAGTATATAAGTACTCTTATAAAAGTTCTTACGCTTTTTATTAACCTAAGTTGTTAATTCACAGCTTAAACGTTTCATAAAAAATAGGTCTTAGACCTTAAGAAAAGTGTTGCTAATAAAATTATAGAAAAGTGAATTTAATTTTCATCATTATATTTTGGATTTCAATATTTTCAATATTTCATACATACGTTTTATTTCCTTTTATCCTTAAAATAATAGGGCGTAATTATGCACAAAACTCTAATATTTATTTAGCGTCAGACGTAAACCTACCCCGTGTTTCTGTCGTGATGGCTGCGTATAATGAAGAAAGTGTTATTGAGGAAAAAATATTAAGTATTTTAGCGTCAAATTATCCCACCAATAAAATAGAAATACTCATAGGCTCAGACAATTCAACAGACAATACTAACAAAATAATTGTCGGGCTGGCAAAAAAAAATGAAGCCGTAAAACTGTTTTTATTAAAAGAGCGACATGGTAAAGCAAAAATAATCAATAAGTTAACAAAAGTTGCAACCACCGAAATTGTTATTCTCACAGATGCCAATGTGATGTTTTTGCCACACACAATTTACGAACTTGTCAAGCATTATAAAAACGATGATATTGGCTTAGTAGGAGGCAATATTTTGAACCCCGAACATGCCAAAACAGGAATTTCATTTCAAGAAAAAAGCTATCTGATAAACGAAAACAAGATAAAATTCCTCGAAGGAACAATTTATGGTTGTATGATTGGAGCCTTTGGCGGGTGCTATTCGATACGAAAAGAGCTGTATTCACCAGTTCCAGAGAATTTTTTTATGGACGATTTTTTTATCACAATGAGCGTTTTGGCAAAACAAAAAAAAGCCATTAATGAGCTAAAGGCGACAACCACAGAAGACGTTTCTAATTTGATAAGCGAAGAATTTAGACGAAAAATACGTATTTCTATTGGTAATTTTCAGAATTTAGGCGCATTTTCGCAGCTACTTCTTCCTATGTACAAAGGCGTAGCTTTTTGTTTTCTATCCCATAAAGTACTCAGGTGGTTGACACCATTTTTTATGCTATTTGTTTTATTATCAGGAATAATGCTTTGGCATATTCCGTTCTATAAATTTTCTGCACTTGTATATTTGTCAACATTTGTTTTGCCTATAATTGATTTTCTTTTGCGGAAAATTAAAATACATATTCTACCTTTGCGATTCATCACACACTTTTTTGTGATGAATTTAGCACTGTTAATTGGTTTTTTTAAATATTTAAAAGGAGTTAATACAAATGTTTGGCAACCAACAAAACGAAATCAAGCCTGACCAAATAAATCAAACTCAGATAAAAGACGCGAACAAAAATCGTGAGTTAGATAACGTGGAAGAGGCTCTCATCGACATTCGCAAAGGAAAAATTGTGATTGTTGTCGATGACGAAGACCGCGAAAATGAGGGCGATTTTATTGCTGCGGCAGAATTAATCACACCAGAAATAATCAACTTTATGGCAATGCACGGTCGCGGTCTGATTTGCACACCAATCACCGAAAAACGTTGCACCGAATTGGAATTAGATTTGATGGTCGGGAAAAATACCTCATCGCACGAAACGCCATTTACAATCTCTATAGATTTTATAGAAGGCTGTACCACAGGCATTTCTGCATCTGACAGAGCAAAAACAGTGAAATCGTTGACCAACCCAGCTACGCTTCCTTCAGACTTGGGGCGACCGGGACATATTTTTCCGCTGAAAGCTAAAGACCGAGGCGTTTTACGACGCTCCGGGCATACTGAGGCGGCTGTCGATTTGGCTCTACTTGCGGGTTTGCAACCTGCTGGTGTGTTGGTAGAAATTATGAATGAAGACGGAACAATGGCACGCTTGCCGGATTTATTCAAAATCGCTGACCGGTTCGACATGAAAATCATCTCCATCGAAGATTTGATAAAATATCGTCTCGCACGCGAAAGCCTTATAGAACAAGGCACAAAAGTAAAATTGCCAACAAAATATGGCGATTTCGAGCTTATTCCTTTCAGACAGAAATCCAATGGTATTGAGCATGTTGCATTAATCAAAGGGCAATGGGAACAAGGCGAGCCAATTCTTGTTAGAGTTCATTCGTCGTGTCTGACAGGCGATATTTTTGGCTCGCAACGTTGCGACTGTGGCGACCAATTGCAAAAAGCCATGGAATTGATTGATAAAGAGGGAAAAGGAGTAATTATCTACATGAACCAAGAAGGACGCGGAATTGGTCTGATGAAAAAGATGGAAGCGTACCGTTTGCAAGAGCTTGGTAGAGACACCGTTGAGGCAAACTTAGAACTTGGTTTCGCAGAAGACGAACGCGATTATGGTGTTGGCGCTCAGATACTTCGTGATATTGGCGTTTCTAAAATGAAGCTGTTAACAAACAATCCGGTAAAAAGAATTGGTTTAGAGGCTTACGGGTTGGAAATCGTTGATAATATGCCTATTGAGGTAGCTCCAAACAAGCATAACGAATTTTATCTTAAAACAAAACACGAAAAAATGGGGCATCATTTGTCTTTCTTTTCTTTTGACGCTAATTCTGGCGACTGTTTATAAAAGTGGTATCGCGCTGAATAGCAACAAAATCACTTGCGAGTTATGTCAACTTAACTTTTGCTAATTATAACGGATTTAACAGATTAACAGATTAACACAAATTTTTCTAATTTTGAATAAATTACAATTTCAACAAAAACAGTTATAATCAAGTAAAATTTGGATAGTCATAAACAAGTGATGCTATCTATTCGACACAAAATTTATTATTTTAAA
>JAOZMU010000021.1 GCA_029934165.1 Bacteroidales bacterium | reverse complement strand
ATTTGGTTTACTCAAATATACAAAATTTGTCCAACTTTAGACGGGTAGCCGAAATTGTTTTAACTAAGCATGAATTAGGGTTTTACGCTTTAAATTCATTAGACGTTTTACAAGGAAAAATCAAGGCAATTTCTGTTTATAACAAAATAATTAAAGACAGAAACCAAAATATAAATAGAAGAGTTGAGACAGAAGGCAAAGCATATTCTTATGCAATGCAACACATTAACGAGCAATTTGATTATTTAGAGTTAGCAAACCTAATAAGAAAGGACAGTTCAAATATTAGGTTAAATGCAAAAGAACATAAAGCCGTAGAACTTTTCATTAATAATCTTGATACAAAAATTGGCTTTGATATTTACAAATATGACTTTACACAAGAAAAAATTGGAAAACAAATATCAACAGACTGGCAAGAATACTATGGCAATATTTCAGAAATAGAAGAAAAGAAATTCCATACAGAAATCCAAAGTTTAGAGGATAAACCTACAAAATCACCAATATCACCTATGGAAATTGGCGATGAAGGCGAAAATTTTGTTTTAAACACAGAAAAAGAAATTGTAAAATCATTCAATCCAAGACTTGTAAATAAAGTAAATCACCACGGTAAAACAAGAGGCTTAGGTTATGATATAACTTCAATTGAAGCGAAAAGAAATATTGAAAACCCTGAATTTCTAAGATATATTGAAGTAAAAGCCACAAAACGTGTTCACCCACCCGATTTATCTTCAACTTATGATACTGTAAATTTCACAAGGAATGAATGGGTTGCAGCTCAACAACATTCAGAGCATTTCTATATTTACAGAGTTTATTTTACATCAAAAGGCATTTTTCTTAAAATTATAAAAAATCCTTATCTGAAAAATACAGAAGGTAAATTATATGCAGCACCGCTAATGTATCGTGTTGAATTTAACGATAATGCAATTGATGAAAACCATAAATTCTTATATCATGAATAATTTAACTCAACAGATTAGTCAAATAAGCAATTATAAAATTGAAAGATTTGAGGAAAAAACACTATTCCAAAATAATAAATCAAGTTTAATAACAGAGCAAAAGATTATTTTTAATAATATTGAAAAGAACTTAAATTTTGAGTATGCAAACAACTTATCAAATCTTGTTCATTTTCAGTTATCTGCACAAACACCAATACAGCGTTGGTATCCATACAGAGAGGGATATTCAATTAAATTGGTTGATACATTTCTTAAACATTTAAAAATAAAAGGCAATGTTTTTGACCCCTTTGCTGGAAGTGGAACAACTTTACTGTCTGCAAGACATAAGAATTTGCAATCGTTTGGAATTGACGTAAATCCTATTTCAATACTAATTTCTAAGATTGCAAATACAAAATATAACAAAAATGATATTTTGCAAATAGCATCAGAACTTTCAATTTTTTCAAATTTAAAAGTCTCAAACAGTAACTTAAAAACAAGCTTTGAACTTGCAGGTAAAGTATTTAACAAAGACATATTACAAACCTTACTTCAAATAAAAGAACATATTTCAAGAATTGAAAATAAAAAGATTTATAATATATTTTTTGTTGCATGGCTTTCAATTATAGAGGAAGTCTCAAATGTTAAAAAAGAAGGAAACGGAATTAAATATAAAAACAGAAAACGAACCTCAAACGGATATTTTACGATAGAAAAAGAAAAATGGGAAGAAAGTGTTTTTCCAAAAGATAAATTTCAATTTGTAAAAATCAAATTCACACAGAAAATTAAGTTAATAAGCTCTGACATAAAAGAAAATTATGGCTCTATTGATAAAAAGCCTCAAATCTTCAATAATAATTGTGTTAATTTTAACGAACTTTTCAATGATGAAATAGAACTAACTTTTTTTTCCCCACCTTATTGCAATTCTTTTGATTATTTTGAAATTCATAAAGTGGAATTATGGTTAGGCGAATTTGTAAAAAACAAAGAAGAATTTAGACTATTGAAAAATAGTGGTTTTCGTTCAAATACAAATGCTTTAAACGGTAAACCTATAAATTACATCAATGGACATGTTGAAAACCTAATAAATTTATTCGATACTAAACGCCTTTGGAATAAACGAATACCAAATGTAGTGAGAGGATACTTTGATGATATGCACAGTTTATTGAAAAACTTATACAATCAAACTACAAAATCCGGATATGTAGGAATTGTTGTTGGTAATTCGGCATATTCAGGCGTAATTATTCCAACAGATGCAATAATTGCAGATTTTGCAAGAGAAATCGGTTTTACAGTTGAAAATATTTTCATAACAAGACATTTAACAACAAGTTCACAACAAAAAATTGAATTATCACAATTAAATAATTTTCTTAGAGAAAGTATCATTATCTTAAAAAAATGAACGAAGAATTAAAACTACAAACTGTTAATGAAAAAATTCCGATAAATATTGACAATGACACAATCCTAAACATTAACACAAAAAGTGTTAATAAATTAACGCATGGATTTCATAAATATCCGGGAAAATATATTCCTCAAATACCAAATTGGGCAATAAAAAAGTATTTAAACAATAACAAAACAAATACAATAATTGACCCTTTTTGCGGTTCAGGAACTACATTAGTAGAAGGCTTGACAGAAGGAAACAATGTAATAGGTGTTGATATTGACCCATTGTCTGTTTTGATTTCAAAAGTTAAAACTACACATATTGATACTGAAAAGTTTGATATTATTTCAAAATGGATAATAAAAAAAATTAAAGATAATTCAGTTAAAGGACAATTTACCCCCCGAATTGAAACTTTAAATCATTGGTTTACGCAAGAGGCGATTGAAAAATTGTCTAAAATTCGTTTTTTAATTAATAATATTCCCGATAAATTTGAATGTGATGAGAATATTAAAAATGCCTTTTATATTTGTTTTTCATCAATCATAAGAAGAGTGTCAAATGCAGATAATCAATCGCAAAAAACGTATGTTTCACATACCAAAATTAAAAAACCAACAGAAGTATATTCTCTTTTTTTTAATCAATTAAAACATTACCAAGAACGATTTAATGATTTTGCAATTGAAACAGATAGGAAATTTAAAAGCGAAATTATTAATACATCAAGTTCTGAAAAAATATCGGAAATTTTAAAAAACATAACAATTGATTTAGCAATCACTTCACCGCCATACATAAAAGCAATTGATTACATTTATAATCAAATGGCTGAACTTTTTTGGATTGGTGATTTGTTTAAAATGGAAACACAACCAAAGCAAAATATTCTAAAAAATCAATATATC
This sequence comes from Bacteroidales bacterium, assembly GCA_029934165.1. GTDB lineage: Bacteria > Bacteroidota > Bacteroidia > Bacteroidales > JAOZMU01 > JAOZMU01. The sequence continues at coordinate 12,553 of JAOZMU010000021.1, read as the reverse complement.
GGAAATAAACAGATTAAAAAAATAGAATATTCAGACTACAATCCTTATGAGAAAAAGACACATTTACATGAGTTAGATATTATATTAGAACAAATATTTACTCTTGATGCAAAAAACGGACAAAAACATGCTTATATTACACAAAAATATTTTGCTGAAATGGAAAATCATTTTGCCGAAATGAAAAAATTGTTAAAACTAAAAACTCATTATATTATGGTTGTTGGTGATAGCACTGTAAGCGATATTTATGTAGAAACAGCTAATATAATAAGCAGGATAGCCGAAAGAAATGGATTTAAACTCATCAATAAATGGGGATATAAAATAAAAAACCGTTATATGAGATTTGATAGAAAAGGTAGAGGTGGGATAATAAATATTGATTGGGTTTTAGACTTTGAAAGAATGAAAAAATAAGCATATCATTTTGTTGGTTGTCATTTTGTTTTTGGTGTTTTTCGGGTGCTTCGCACCACGGAAAAACACCAAAAACAAAACACCATAAACTCATCACGTTATCTCAATATTAAAAAGCGCATGGCACTAAATAATCTTACATACCAAAAATGAACGAAACAATTAACCAGACACTTTACCCCCAAAATTTTGAAACAAAACTTGGATTCGACAAATTAAGAACTCGCATTAAATCGTTATGTTTAAGCAAATTAGGTAAGGAAAAAACTGACGAAGAATTACAATTCTCGACAGAAATATTACTAATAAAAAAACAACTTGCCGAAACTTCCGAATTTAAGAATATTTGCTTATTTGAGGATTCTTTTCCACTTACCTATTTTTTTGATTTACGTGCAAATATTGAGTTTATTAAATCCGAAGGAGCATATCTTGCCGAAGCCGGACTCTTTGATTTCAAACGCTCAATGGAAACAATCAAATCAATTGTATCTTTTTTTAAGCGAGAAAAAGGAAATGGTAAATACTTAACCTTATACAATTTAACTGCTGAAATTCAGATATTTGACTTTATTTTTGCGCGTATAAATCAAATATTAGATAAAAACGGAGCTATAAAAAATAGTGCTTCCCCCGAACTTGCAAATATACGTAGTTCGTTGTTCAAAAAACAATCGACAGTTTCACGTATATCACACAAACTGCTCAAAACAGCACAGCAAGATGGCTTAGTTTCGCTGGACACATCTCTCAGCGTTCGCGATGGAAAAATGCTTATCCCACTTTCTAGTTCAAACAAAAGAAAAATAAAGGGTTATGTTTACGATGAATCTGCAACGGGAAAAACCGTATATATTGAACCACTGGAGATTATAGAGGTAAACAATGAAATTCGCGAACTCGAATTTGCAGAAAAACGAGAGGTAATTAAGATTTTAATCAATTTTGCCGATGATATTCGCCCTTATGCCGACGAAATATTGTACTCTTACGATTTTTTGGCAACAATAGATTTTATTCGAGCTAAAGCATTGCTATCCATAGAATTAGTATCCGAGATGCCGCAAATTTCCGAAGAGCAACATCTGGACCTTGCAAATGCACGCCATCCATTGCTTTACATGACATTTCAGGCAGAAAAACGCAAAATTATTCCCTTGGACTTGAAATTGACATCTGAAGATAGAATCTTACTCATTTCTGGACCAAATGCAGGTGGTAAATCTGTGTGTCTCAAGACAGTAGGCATTTTACAATATATGGTTCAGTGTGGCTTGTTGATTCCCGTAGCTCCATCATCAAAAATGGGAATTTTCTCAAAGATTTTCATAGATATTGGCGATGAGCAATCCATTGAAAATGACCTAAGTACGTACAGTTCGCATTTGTATAATATGAAACATTTTGTCGAAAATGCCGACAAAAAAACACTTATACTCATAGATGAATTTGGAACAGGAACAGAACCAGCTCTCGGTGGAGCAATAGCTGAGGCTATTCTTCACAATTTCAACAAGTTAGAGGCTTTTGGAGTTATTACCACGCATTATACCAATCTCAAGCACTTTGCAACTTCTACGGAAGGAATTATGAATGGTGCTATGTTGTACAATAACAAGCAATTAGAACCACTTTATATCTTAGAAACAGGCAAACCCGGAAGCTCTTTTGCGTTTGAAATTGCAAAAAAAATTGGCTTAGATGAAGAGATTTTAAAAAGTGCCGAAAAAAAAATCGGCAAAAAGCATATAAATTTCGAGAAAAATCTTCAAACGATTGAGCGCGATAAATTTATAATCGGCAAACAGCGTCGAAAAATCGAACAACTTGAAATCGACCTCGAAAAACGATTGGCAAAATACGAAAAGCGACAAGCGGATTTTTTGAGTGAGCGTAAAAATATTCTTGCGCTTGCAAACGAAGAAGCAAAAGCTATTGTAGCTGGCGCAAACAAAAAAATTGAATACGTAATTAGAGAAATTAAAGAGGCAAACGCCGAGAAGGAAAAAACAAAACTTGTTCGTCGTGAAGTTGATGAATTGAAGGAAAAGCTAAATGTTCAACGAATTGAACGCGAAGAAGTTATTGCAAAAAAAATTGATAAACTTCATAAAAAACAACAAGAAAGAGATAATAAAAATGAGCCAGAAGAAATAAAAAAGCCAGAAGAAAAAGCTACTCAAAAGAAAGAAATAGAAGTTGGAGATTACGTTAAACTACTCAAACAAACTGCTGTCGGCGAAGTGATTACCATCAATAAAAATGATGCAACTGTTGCTTTCGGGAATATGCAAACCGTTGTGAAACTTGCTCGCCTTGAAAAAATTAGTCAAAACGAGGCAAAGAAATTAGAAAAACGCACGCAACCTACATTAAAATCCATAGGTTGGGATATGACAGAGCGTAAAGATAACTTTTCGTTTGGAATTGACGTGCGTGGAAAACGCGCAGACGAAGCATTAGACGTGGTTTCGCAATACATAGACGAAGCTTTAGTTGTTGGTGCTCACGAGGTTAGGATTTTGCACGGAACAGGTAATGGAATATTGCGCCAATTGATAAGAGATTTACTGGGTACTATGGATATTGTACGTAAATATCGAGATGAAAACATAGAATTTGGCGGAGCTGGCATAACGATAGTGATGTTAGATTACTGATAATTAGCCAAGTAAGGTATTTTAGGATTAGAGTTAAAAAACATCAAAATAACTGGAAAACATTGCGGAAAAATATGTATTTTCGTATGTTATAAAAAGATTAAAAAACACAACAAATATCATACAAATGGCTGAAGGTGAAAGAATTGTAAAAATTCATATCGAAGAGGAAATGAAATCAGCCTACATTGATTATTCAATGTCGGTTATCGTATCGCGCGCATTGCCCGATGTGCGAGATGGCTTGAAGCCAGTACATCGTCGCGTTCTATTTGGCATGCGTGAATTAGGATTAACGTCGAATCGTCCACATAAAAAATCTGCACGTATTGTCGGTGAAGTTCTGGGTAAATACCATCCTCATGGAGATAGTTCTGTGTATCATGCAATGGTTCGGATGGCTCAGGAGTGGTCTTTGCGCTACCCTTTAGTAAATGGACAGGGAAACTTTGGTTCGATTGACGGCGACCCGCCAGCAGCAATGCGATATACGGAGGCAAAATTGCAACGTGTTGCAGAAGATATGCTTCTTGATTTGGATAAAAATACGGTAGATTTTCAGTTGAATTTTGATGATACAATAGAAGAGCCTACGGTGCTTCCGACAAGAATACCAAATTTGTTAGTAAATGGTGCATCAGGAATTGCAGTAGGAATGGCTACAAATATGCCGCCACACAACCTTAGCGAAGTTACTGATGCCTGTATTGCATACGCAGAAAACGAAGATGTTACTATCGAGGAACTGATACAACACGTAAAAGCTCCCGATTTTCCGACTGGTGCCATAATCTATGGTTATGAGGGTGTTAAGCAAGCATTTCTCACCGGAAAAGGACGAATTGTTGCACGAGCAAAAAGTTCTGTTGAGGTAACCTCAAGCGGACGAGAAAAAATCATCATCTCCGAAATTCCGTATATGGTGAACAAAGCCGAGCTAATTCAAAAAGTTGGCGAGCTTGTAAACGATAAAAAAATCGAAGGCATAGTTCATGCAAACGATGAATCGGACAGAAAAGGAATGCGCATTGTTTTTGCTCTGAAAAAAGATGCAATGTCGCAAGTTGTTCTAAATAAGCTATATAAATACACCGCACTGCAAACAACTTTTAGTGTAAATAACATTGCACTTGTAAAAGGAAGACCAAAATTACTGAATCTCAAAGACATGATTTCCAATTTTGTCGAGCATCGCCACGATGTGGTTTTGCGAAGAACAAAATTTGAACTTGAGCAAGCCGAAAAACGCGCTCATATCCTTGAGGGACTGTTGATTGCCTTAGATAATATCGAAGAGGTTATTGCGCTGATTCGGGCTTCGAAAACTCCTGATATTGCGCGCACTGGATTAATGGAAAATTTCAAATTATCCGAAGTTCAGGCAAAAGAAATTCTCAATATGCGACTTCAACGCTTGACTGGTCTTGAACGAGACAAGTTAAAAGAAGAATACGAAGAGTTGCAAAAAAGTATTGAGTGGCTTAAAAAAGTAATTGAGAATAAAGAACTTAGAAACGACATTATTAAAGAAGAGCTTCAAGAGATTAAGGATAAATTTGGCGATAAAAGACGTACTGAGATAGTTTATGCTTCCGAAGATTTAAACCCTGAGGATTTCTACGCAGACGAAGATGTTGTTGTTACAATTTCTAACCTCGGTTACATCAAAAGAACGCCGTTGGCTGAGTTTCGCATTCAGAACAGAGGCGGAAAAGGAGCGCGTGCATCTGGGACAAGAGACGAGGATTTTCTTGAACACATGTTCATCGCAACGATGCATAATACGATGTTATTTTTTACCGAAAAAGGACGTTGTTTGTGGCTAAAAGTTTTTGAAATTCCAGAAGGCTCAAAAACATCCAAAGGTCGAGCAATTCAAAATATGTTACGCATCGAGCAAGACGACAATGTAAAGGCGTACATAAATGTTAAAAAATTATCCGACCAAGAATACGTTGATAATCACTACATTGTACTTTGTACTAAAAAAGGAGTTATCAAAAAAACACCATTGAAAGCATTTTCAAAACCACGCCAAAACGGAATTTATGCAATAAATATTCGAGAGAATGACAGTCTTCTTGAAGCCAAAATGACAACCGGCGAATGTGAAATTTTGATGGCTGCTCGTTCTGGAAAAGCGATAAGATTTAACGAAAATGCAGTACGCTCTATGGGTAGAACTGCTTCCGGTGTACGCGGAATTACTATACCTGAAAACGATGAAGTTGTCGGTATGATTCGTGTAGAAAACGATGAAGACGTACTTGTTGTGTCGGAAAAAGGCTATGGAAAACGCTCAAAAGTTGAGGATTATCGTCTTACAAACCGTGGCGGACGTGGAGTAAAGACAATGAATATTACGACCAAAACTGGCGAACTTGTAGCCGTCAAAGCAGTCTCGAATGCCTACGACTTGATGATAATTAATCGCTCAGGTATTACGATTAGATTATCTGTTGATACAATTCCTGTTGTAGGTCGTGCTACTCAGGGAGTTAGGCTTATCAATATTAACGAAAACGATTCGATTGCAGCAATTGCTCGCGCCGACAAAACAGAAGACATTATTGAGGAATTGGAAAGTATTGATAATAACGAAACAAGTGAAACTTCGGAAATTGTTGATGAAACTAACGTAGAATTGGAATCTACGGATACTGATGCAGATGTGCAGCTTCCTGAAACTAACGTAGAATTGGAATCTCCTGAAACTGAGTTAAATAATGAAACAGAAGAAACAGAAGATGAACAAAACGATGATGTAGAATAATTTTTCCATAAATACTAAAAGGGCTTAAAACTTGAATTTAAGCCCTTTTTTTATCGCCTGTCTATTTTAACATTAACAGGATAAATACTCATTAAAACATTCTTTATAGAATACCTCTCCAATCCATTTATCTTAGAAAAATAGCCTTCAGAAAAAGAGTCTTTTGTAAAAACAAGCTCGAAACCAACATTTTCTGCTTCGAAACAAAAACTACGAACTTCATTAGATAACTTATTGTCAATCAAGCCATAACTCAGCAAATCTATCAAAGAATTATTTGCATTTGCCACACCAGAGGCAATTGTTTGGTGTTTTGTAAAAAACTCATTTCCTGTTGTTAGCCGTTTACTTTGATGAACTAAAACGCGACGATTTTCGTAGTCAAACATATCATACTCAGATAAATAGTGCAATTTTATATTTTCAATTTTCATTAAATCAGAATTTGAAACCTCTCTTTTTGCGCCTAAAATCGTAACACCATTACGCCCGATAACCTCAAAAGTAGAGTTTGCCAAATCGACTAAAATTGCGGTATCTTCATCAATGCCAACTCCTAAGTAGTTAGGATTCATGGTAATAACAACAGCTAGTCGCCCTATTCGTCCTTTAGCATTGAAATGCTGGTCGGCGATAATTTTATGAATAAAACCAATACCATCAGAAAGCAATAATCCACCGAACTCAGACTCATCTGTGTATATATTATGCGTATTTTTCACCCCTAAAAGTGCGCAATAGCTACTACCGCCACCAATCATTGTTTTTGTAAGAATTGCAGCTCCTGCACTTGTGCCTGCTATGGTAACTCCTTTGTTATGAAGCAGTTTAATGGCATACAACACTTTTTGATTATTCATTAAAGCAGAGTACAGTTTATTTTGGTCGCCACCAACAAACCATATCAAGTTGCATTTGTTTAGCAGACTTATTTCGGTCTTTAATAAACTGTTATTCAGACTGATATGTGCAATTTGATTCTCCTTCAAACCATAAAGAAATAGCACATTTGAGAAATCGCCAAATGATTTTTGTGGGTTGCAACTTGCGGCAGATACTATCGCTACCTGTGCGGTTTCGTTGCCACAACTTGCTAAAAACTTTTCGTAAATAGGATTATTTTTTGCTGAAATTTCGCCTCCCGCCAATATTATCTTTCCTCTTTCCATTTTTTATTTTTGTATAAGTGCCTGCTCTTTTTAATATTGAGATAATTTGAACGATGCTTCATAATTTGCCGTTCGACATAGCCATAAAACCGTTAATTGGCATCGTTAATTTGTTGTTGTTAAGTCGTTTAGTGTAAAATTAAACAATTCGATGAAAATTGTTTCTATATTATAAATTTAGAACTTATTTTTGTAAAAAAAAGCAAAATAGGAAATGTCAAAAATAAAAATTACTCCATCACAAGATGGCTCAAACACAGTTTATTCTCATGTTTATAAAGAACATTATCACTCTGTGTATGGGGCAATTGCAGAGTCGAAACACATTTATATTCAATCTGGAATTGCTACAATTGAAAAAAATAACATTTCCGTTCTGGAAATAGGTTTCGGAACAGGATTAAATGCTATTTTAACGCAGATGTACGCAGAAATTAACCGTGTTAAAATAACGTATAATACGATTGAAAAGCATCCAATTGAATCCGAAATTTATAAAAACCTAAACTATTGCAGTATTCTTAACACCGACAAAGATAAATTTATTCGCTTACATACAATTCCGTTTGATGAATATTATAATATAAGTGAATATTTTACTTTTCGGAAAACAGAGATAGATTTATTAAATTATAAACCAAACTTCGTGTATGATTTAGTATTTTTTGATGCCTTTGCTCCAGACATTCAGCCCGATTTATGGACAAAAAAAATATTCCAAACATTATATAACAACTTGTCGGACAATGGAATACTTGTAACTTACTCGTCCAAAGGCATTGTTAAAACCGCTCTTCGTGAAGTCGGATTTACGGTAAAACGAAAAGCAGGACCGCCTCCAAAACGACACATTTTATTTGCTCAGAAACGCTGAAATTTTCTGGCAGACTACCAGCCTTCCGCTCATTGTTGCGTTTGGCGGAGCTTCCTATCGGTTGCTCGTCAAAAATTAACTTGCATAAATTAAAAAACACGAAAAACTTATCCTGTAAAATTAATCGAAAACTGCGCCGAAATTTATGCTGCAACTGCTTTGTAGCCAAAGGTTTGACGAGACGAAAAAACAAAAAACCACAAATTTCAATTCTAAAAGGTCTATGAACGTAAATCGTGCTATAACTCTGCAACTTGCTGATAATCTGTTCTTTCATGGCGAATTTCGATAATAAAATATTTTCTTGAACAAAGCCTGTTTATTTTTTATAACTTTGAACTATTATTTATAAAACCACTAACTCCGAGTCTGTCTATCTAATGGTATTAATCTTATGATATTCAGACCGATGGGGTGAAAATGGAAACTATTCAGCCTCCCGAAAGACGCACTCGTTTTGACTTGGAAAGGAGAAAATTATGGTCATAGATCTATTTTTTTACGATTTTTTGGCTATTTAAGCATATAATACTTTCTACTAACCATTGCGTTATTAAACGCAATAATTTTGTAAAAGTGTTTACATACTTTGCTGTTGTTGCCTCCTTGATAAAAAGACGTTACAAACATTGTCTTTCAGCGCGAAATTTACTCACGTGTTGATTTTATCAACAACAATAAGCACTCAAAATTATGGAAATCACCTTTATTTGTATTTTACTAATAGTTGCATATTTATACGCTTCTGTCGGGCATGGTGGTGCTACTGGTTACTTAGCATTGATGGCGTTGTTTAGCGTACCAACAATATATATGAAAGCCACAGCTTTGACACTAAATTTATTTGTGGCAGGCATTGCTTTTATAAATTACTACCGTGCAGGATATTTTAAACCCAAAATACTCATTCCTTTTGTAATAGGCTCAATTCCACTTGCTTTCATCGGAGCAAAGGTAGAAATTGATGCTCAGACATATAAAATAATTTTGGCACTTTTTTTAATTATCGCTGTTTGGAGAATGCTGTTTTCGCAAAAAACGAAGGAACAAAAAACGAAAACACCCAAGTTTTTTTTGGCGGTTTTTATTGGTATGATGCTCGGCCTTTTTTCTGGCATGATTGGTATTGGTGGAGGAATTATTTTGAGCCCACTTATACTTCTGCTAAACTGGGCTAATGTGAAAGAGGCTGCTGCAATTTCGGCAATGTTTATATTTTTAAATTCTACATCAGGCTTAATTGGCTCATTTTCAGGCACTATAAGTTTGCATCCTCAAATTGGATATTGGATTGTAGCAGGAATACTTGGCGGCATAACAGGCTCATATAGTTCGAGTTACAAATTTTCTTTCTCCATTGTTCGCTATCTGCTTGCTAGTGTATTGATTATGGCAAGTTTGAAACTTTTTATTATATAAATAAACTAAACTTTTTACATGTTTTTATTAAATCGCTATTATGAATATTTTTTACGCAACTTCTTTATTATCTGACACTTATCAATTAAATGAATCAGAGTCTAAACACTGCGTAAGAGTTCTCAGGTTGGCAGTGGGCGACAAACTTTTTTTAGTTGATGGCAAAGGAACTTTTGCAGAGGCAACAATTTTTGATGCTCATGCGAAGCGTTGTATTGTTCAGATTATCAGCAGAATAAGAGAATACAATCGTCGCGATTATTGTCTGCATATTGCGATAGCTCCAACAAAAAACATTGATAGATTTGAATGGTTTCTTGAGAAGGCTACGGAGATTGGAATAGACACTATTACGCCAATTATTTCTGACCACTCCGAACGAAAAATCATAAAACCAGAACGACTTGAAAAAGTCATAAAATCGGCTATGAAACAATCTGTTAAGGCATATCTTCCGCATCTGAATTTGACCACAAAGTTTAGCAATTTTCTGGAAAGCACAAAAAATGATAATGCCTTAAAATTTATTGCTCATTGCACTGAAACAGAAAAACATAGCATTTCTAAAAACTATAAACCAAACCAAAATGTTACAATATTAATTGGACCAGAAGGAGATTTTTCGCCACGCGAAATTGCAATAGCTGAAGAGTCTGGATATAAATATTTATCGTTGGGAAACAGTCGGTTACGTACAGAAACTGCTGGCGTTGTTGCTTGCGCTCAGGTTGCTTTTATGAATCAAGAATAAATATATGCTTTCTGATTGATATACAGGTATTTAGCTGCTATTTTTTCAAGTTTTCGATTTGCTGCTCAATGTTAAACACACGTTGCGATAATTGGCTGGCGTCTTGCGGATTAGAGCTATAAAAAGAATTAACCAACCAAAGTTCCTTGTGTTTATGAATAAATTGCAAATCAACCGTCGAACGACAAGCTAAAAATTCTACCTTTTTTTCTAGAACCGCAACAATCAGCGCAGGAAACACAATCTGTTTCTGGGTTTTTATTTTTATACAATATAATATATCCCCATGCTGAACTCTAACATCACCTTTAGTAAGCTCATTTCCACATAGTTCAAAAGCGCACTTACTTTTCTCTGTTTTTTCCACTAGTCCAACTGTTGGTAAACTCTCAATAAATTGCCTCGAATTATGTTGCTGACAATAAGCCGAAAGCATTTGCGCCGACACAAAAGGAACGCTCGAAATTGTTTTCTTTTTTGCTTCATGCCGAAAAACATCAAATCCTAAAATCATGTTAACCGTAAGTTCTTTGGTTAGCAAAGCATCTATCGAAATGCTAAAATGATTGGCAACCCGAATGACAAAATCAATTTTTGGTTCAGCTCGCTCCTCCTCGTAAGCTCCAATATTTGCCCGCTTGATATTTACCAAATCGGCTAAAGCACTTTGACTTAACTTTTTAACTAATCGTATTTTGCGAATATTCTTTCCAAATAATGACATTGTTTTTTCACTAATTTTTTTAGCAAATCTAAAAATATTTATTACATTTGTACTGAAAAATACTAAAAAATCGCTAATAAGTAAATGTCTATAAATAATCAACGCTTTTACAATTGTTATTAACTTGAATATCAACATAATAATTATCCTAATAAATAGCACCACGTGCTTAACTCACATTAAAACTAAGAAATATGAGTACACATTTTAATACCATCAAAGAATATTTGCTGGATTTAGATTATAACATAACCTTGGAAGATGCTAATGATGAGGTTTTTATCATAGACGATGAAGAATCTGGCATCAAAAATTTTGTCATTGGTTGTGCTGACCCACTGGTTATTATGGAGCAATTCATTGTAAACCTGCCAAGCCAAAATATCGCAGTTTTAAAACAATTGTTACAAAAAAATCGCGAAATTATTCACGGTGCGTTTGTCCTTGACGAAACCGGAACAAAAGTTATTTTCCGTAATACGCTTGAGGTTGAAAACCTTGATAAAAATGAATTAGAGGCATCAATAAATTCGCTACAATTATTATTAAGCGAATATTTGAATCAGCTGATTCAATTTTCTAAAATGTAATTAGTTGGTGCGCAACGATAATCGACACTTTTCCATTGTTATCTAACTGAATATCAGCGTAATACGATTTTAATAAATAACATTATGCGCTTATCTATATTTATTGAACTTTAACTTAAAAAAAATATTATTATGGGTTTTTTCAAAAGACTTTTTAAAATAGGACAATCAGAAGCTCACTCCTTAGTTGACAAATTAGAAGATCCTATCAAATTGACAGAACAAGGGATTCGCGACATGAAAGAAGACCTTGACTCTGCTCTGAAAGCTCTTGCAGAAGTGAAAGCATTGGCTATTCGCTCCCGCAACGAAGCATCGACCTACAAATCGAAAGCACAAGATTACGAACAAAAAGCAGTATTACTTCTTCAACGCGCTCAACAAGGAGCTATTGAGCCATCAGAAGCCGACCGCTTAGCTGGTATTGCACTTCAGAAAAAAGAAGAAAACCAGCAAAGTTACGCTACGGCTTACAAATCGCAAAAAGACATGGATTCAAGAGTTTCGCAACTAGAGTCTAAAATCCGTCAAATGAAATCGGATATTTCTAAATGGGAAAACGAAGCTCGCACGCTAAAAGCTCGCGCAAAAGTTAGCAAAGCAACAAAAAACGTAAACAAACAATTAGCTCAAATCGACTCGTCTAGCACCGTTTCTATGTTGGAACGCATGAAAGACAAAGTTGAGAAAGAAGAGGCTCTAGCAGAGGCTTATGGAGACATTGCCAACGACAGCAAATCTGTTGATGATGAGTTGGATAGCGCATTGGGCGGGTCTGGAAGCGATTCGCTTGCGGCATTGAAAGCCAAAATGGGGATACTTAGTTCGCCAGACACTCCACCTGCAATTAATTAATACTCAGACAATTTAAAGAAGGTCGCCTAATTTTGGCGACCTTTTTTATTTTTGGCAAGTTTCATAAAACCACAATAAGTAAAATGAATTTAATAAAGTAAGCCATTAAAATTCCTAACTAAAACTAAATCAGGCGTAAGCAAAATTATTAATTATTAATTTTCCATTACTAACAATCTTTGTTCATAAAAAAATATTTTGGGCGGCTTATAGGGCTTTTCGCTTGTAGTTGCCTTGTGCCTTGCGTTTTTGGCAATGTCGGTGCAGGAGCTTCCTTCGGTCGCTCTGCCCCGCCAGCCAAAAATCGCCAGCCACTTC
>JAOZMU010000358.1 GCA_029934165.1 Bacteroidales bacterium | reverse complement strand
TATTTGGTTTACTCAAATATACAAAATTTGTCCAACTTTAGACGGGTAGCCGCTTTTTGTTTGAAAGCTGTATCTGTTTCACGGATTATCTTTATTAAATTATCGAAATTCATCGTGCTATATTTCAGTTAAATTCGTTTCGTTTTTCTGAAAAACTTGCTGTTTATTGCAAAATCTACTGCAACGCATTTTTTCAAAAATAACAAAAAGATAACTGTTTCGCAAAATAGAACATTTTATAAATCCAATATTTCGCAAAACCCAGCATTTCGCAAAACCTCAACATCCTACAAAACCCAGCATTCCCACAATAAACCTAGCATTTCGCCTAAACCCGCATTTCCACAATAAACCCAGCATTCCGCTTCGCTGCATACTGGGCTACAAATATTTCATTCCTACGGAATTTTTCGCTGTCAGTTTATTCCACCAACTAAAGTTTGCATAAAAAAACCTGACAGGTCTTCAAGACCTGTCAGGTTTGTCTCTATCCCAAAACCCAGCATTCCGCTTTGCTGCACGCTTTGCTACAAATATGGCATTCCTACGGAATTTTGCACAAAAAAACCTGACAGGTCTTCAAGACCTGTCAGGTTGTCTCTATCCCAAAACCCAGCATTCCGCTTTGCTGCATACTGGGCTACAAACATGGCATTCCTACGGAATTTGCGCTGTGCTTGTTGTATGTGTCTATCTTCCAGACTGTAACTCCAACTATGCCACCAACGTATCGTCTAAAAGCCTATCGCCCAACTCCTAACTTTTAGTTAGGGGTTTTTAGCAATAGCCCGAAGACTTGCTGTTGCGAGCCTTCCATTTTTTTTGCGAAAAGTAAAAATCTGCTCGTAATTCCGATTTTAAATTCGTAAATTGGGACTGTAAAAAAATAAAACAATCGAATATGTATTTATTCCTACTTGGCGGAAAAGACCTTGAGATGGTCGAAATTGAGCGGCTGTTAATAGCTCATAATCAGAAGTATATAGATAAAAAATTGGCTTGGGGAGCAAAACTGAGCTTATATGCAGAATATTTTGACAAGTTCCGTGAATACGAGCAAGTTTTTGGTATAGAGCTGATTGAAGATATTGACAAATCTGAAATTCCGTCCAATTATAAAAAAATAGACCACCACAACGAGCTTTCGCATCTTCCGTCTGCAATAGAGCAAGTTGCAGCCGTGTTGGGCGTTGAGCTAAACCGCCACCAAACACTTGTGGCAGCAAACGACAAAGGCTATATTCCTGCCATGCAGCAGCTTTGCGCCACGGCAGAAGAGATTGCAGAAATTCGCCGCCTCGACCGCCAAGCACAAGGCGCAACAGACGAAGACGAACAGCTTGCCGAGAAATCTATCCGAGAGAACAAAACAGAAAAAAACGGCGTAACGATAATAGAATCGCTCACCGAGAAATTTTCCTGCATAACAGACCGCCTTTTCCCCACCGAAAAGCTGATTGTTTACACCGAAAAAGAGCTAAACTACTACGGCACAGGCAAACAAAAACTGGTGGAAGCCCACAAAAAAGAAATAGAAAACGGCAAAGCCTACCACGGCGGAGGCAAAAACGGTTTCTTTGGTTTGACAGGCGCAGAAATTACAGAAAGTATTATTAATGAAGTTATTGAAATTGTAAAATAAAGAATTATGTCAGAAAATACGGAAAAGCCAAACAACGAAAAAGAAGAAAAAAAGCCTTTTAGCTATCATATTTTTTTGTTTCCGTTTCGGTTTCGGTGGAATGAAAAAGACGAAAACAATTTATTGAGTTTTCACAAAAAATTTGAGGATAAAAAGAAAGAAAAAGATGAGTTTAATAACACGAACTGGAATTATGAAAACTATGAACTAAAAGATATTTCTTCGGCAGAAGATTACAATGAATTTATGTATTTCTATGATTTTGCGAGAGATGCGATTTATGACAGAAAGACAGATAATAACAAGAAGGTAATTGAAGATACGAAAAAAATACTCCGTCATTATTCCGTAAAAGACGAAAAGGTAAAAGATGCGAAATACACTATAAAGTTAAGATGCGGAAATACTTATGAGCTTGATGTAGTGAAGATTTTTCTTCATGTTTATGAAACAGGCGTTGCTCTTTTGTCTTTTCACCTTGAAAATAGACAAGTAAAAGAATGGAGCGATATTAGAAACATAAATGAGTATGGTAGAAGGATTTATCCGCAGTTTTTGACAGATGGCGAAGATAAAATAAGCATACCCAAGGATAAATTTCTTGCCGATTCAATAGAACTGACTGGTTTCAAAAAAGAAACTTTTGAAAGATATAACAAATCATACGATGAAGCTTTACCTTCGTTTATAAGCGAGTTATTAAATATTGATTTTGCAAAACCAAAGTCATTAATTGATGATAGAATGTTTGTCATTAGTTGGTATGTTAATGACTGTGAAGTAAATAAGTTAAAAGAAAAGATTCCACAACAGAGCAAAATAAGCATTAGCGGAGTTGGACAAGGCAGGATAACAACTAATTCTAAATATAGATATTATACTAATGATTCTTGGTATCGTTATATTTTTATCGACACAAATTCGACCATGTGTCAGCATGATGGAATGCGCGAAGAGCTGACACGAAAACATACATATCAGCGGTTTGTAGATTGGGGAACTTTTTTTGGAGTTACGCGATATTCTTTTGTTATGCTAACTAACGAAGGTGGGCGTTTTACCACAAAACACGTTGAAACGATGTATTATCAGATGGTGGTTCTCTCGTTGATGCAGCGCGCAAGTATTTTGAAATTTTCGGACGATGTATCTAATATTTCGGCAGAGCTAAACGACAGCGTAAAAGATACAAAAAACTTAACCGAAATACGCAAACTTAATGCTTCGTATCTGAAATTTTCCAACAAAATGTACTTCCGCGAAGTAACAGCCCAAGAACAAGGAATAGAGCTTTACGACATGATACAAAGCCACATGCGCATAGAGCGAGACGTGAAAGACCTTAACCGCGAAATCGACGAACTGTATCAATACGCAAACTTGATTGAAGACAAGAAAAACAACGAACAATTGAAGTTGATAACTGTTCTGGGAGCAGTGTTTATTATACCAACTTTTATTACTGGTTTTTTTGGGATGAATATATTGCAGTTTGTTCACGAAATACAAATTAGCAGTGAAAAGGTTAGTATATTTCATCTAACTCACGCTTCATATATATGGGTTTCAATTTTGCTATTTTTACCTTTTGTATCTATTTTATTTTTGAAAAAAGAAATTTTTAGCTTTTGGAAAGGTAAAAAAACAAAGTGGATAATTATAATTATCGTGGGATATATACTGGCAATTATACTAACACTAATAACGGTGTTTTATTCTTTTCCTGTACATATAACAGGTAGCTAACACCACCTAACTTTTGTTAGAGAACATAAACAAAAATCGGCTACTCACTAAGAGGTAGCTCATCCCCACCAGCTAAAGCAAGTGATTGGGCGATAAACGTATATAACAACAAGCACAGCGCAAAGGTCTATAGCCCAACCCCTGACTTTAGTCGGGGGAAACAAACAAAATAAGAACTAACAGCCGACTTTAGTCGGCTTATAAACAAGAAGTAACCATGCCAAAACACACGAAAACACAAATTTGGATTCATGCCGTTTGGGGAACATACAGAAGAGAGCCTGTACTGACTAAAAGCATCGGCGAAAAGCTGTATTTATTTATAGAACAAAAGCTTAAAGAAATAGAAATCAATAAAGAAAACCTATTTATTCGACCAGAACACGTTCATCTGCTTTTTTCGTTGCCAGCCGACAAAACTCTTGCCGAGATAATGCAAAGCATCAAAGGCAGTAGTAGTCATTGGATTAACAAAGATAAGTTATGCCCTAACAAATTTGGTTGGGCGAGAGGTTACGGAGCGTTTTCGGTAAGCGCATCGCAACTGGCAACCGTGAAGAGTTACATAAAATCGCAAGATGAGCATCACAAAATAAAGACTTTTCAGGAAGAATACGACAGTTGGGCAAAAGCTTATGGCATTTTTGATGATATTTAAAGCCGACTAAAGTCGGCTACCAACACACAAACACCTCATAGCCACCAGCTAAAGCAGGTGATTGGGCGATAGACGCATATAACAACTGGCGCAGTGCAAAAGTCTGTAGCCCAACCACCAACTTTAGTTGGTGGCATTCTTGTCTTTGTAAGCATTAACGGTTGACTTTGGTATAAACCGAAGCCACTTAGGTTAATAAAAAGCGTAAGAACCAAACTCTTTAATTACGTCAAAAAGTTTGCAATTTGAGAATTTTGCTATATCGCATTCTCAATATTTGAAATCTATAGAATCTTGGATTCAATTGATAAAAAGATGTAGTTGGCTAAAACCCAGCGATATAATAGCCGATTTTGGTTCAAAAGCAATTGATTTGTTAGGCAATTATACAGCGATTCGGGAGCATTATTAGATATTGACTATAAACACCTGAATACCTG